>DATJDO010000379.1:0-4757 GCA_035497375.1 Chitinophagaceae bacterium
CGTTCAGTTTGCGGATCAGCCCTTCCTTCAGCACATGCCCATTGGAATTGATCATGGGCACCATACCCGACTCGGCGATGTACCGCACCAGCTCCGCGATCTGGGGATGCAATAAAGGCTCTCCCCCGTTCAGCGTCACAAATACTGTTTTTAATCTTTTCAGTTCATCAATACGGCTTTTCAGCACGTCTAAGGGTACCGGTTTGGATACTTTGTCGTATTCGTAGCAATAGCCACAAGACAGGTTGCAGCGGCGGGTGACGACTATCTGCGCCAGGACAGGACGGTCTTTATCGATGGCTGCTTTCAGCAGGGACCACAATACGCGTTTGCGGGAAATTCTGAGCGGTCGGGCCGGCTCGGGCTCTTTCATATAAAAATGATTTGATGAACCTGCAATGTAGTATGCAAGCCTACCCGCCAGATATGACTTTAAAAACAATTAACGAGCCTCAGGCCTGCTCATAAAGGCATACAAAAGCGGAAAAGCGCGTTGAACAAAGCGCTCTGCATAATTGTTAAAAAATCATACCGAACCGTGATGAACGAGCGATATTCTTCCTGCTGCTAAAAAAATAAGATGATTGTTCCGACGATGACGACCATCAGGGCGGCAATGTAGATCAGGAAAGTCGGGATAGCCACCAGCAATGCTTTCCACCAACGAATCTTGTAAAAACGAACCAGGGCCCGCCACAAATAGCCCATCAACAACAGGCTGCCTATATCCTGCAGCAGATCGTCGCGGGGAATAAACACGAGGAGATCGACAAAAAACTGGAAACTGAACCAGAAGGCGTGCATATGTAAGGCAAATACCGCATGATCGACAAATCCGTAATCTTTGAGGCGAAACAGGAACAAACTTAGGATAAACGCCAGCACGGGTACCATAAAGAAAAACATCTTCGGTGCTATTTTATCAAGCTTGTGGTCATGGTCATTCTGCTCGATTACCTTTTCTACCTTCTGACCTGTCTCTTCACCCAATAGCATGCCCACTACATTACCACTTTTTCCCGCCATTCTTGCCTTTTCCTGTTGTTGTTCCTGCTGCTGTTTTGCTCTTGCTATGGCTTCAGGCGCATAGCTGCCGACACCGTAATGCAGGTAAACGGAAGTGATCAGGGAACTGGCAATAAAATAAACGACGACGATAAAAATATACATCGATAAGGGATCGGTATGTCTTGCCCGTCGCTTCTCCCGGTAATCCACACTCAGCTGACCCGGTTTTGTCCACAGTATTTTTATAGACTGGAACAACCTGGATTCATAGTGCAGGTAGTGCGAGAAAAAATGCCCGACCAGGGCCGGGAAAGTGTCTTTATGCAAGTGGGTTGGCTGTCCGCACTGCGAACAATAATTCCGGATAGCCTTGCTGCCGCAATTGGGACAGATGATCGGCGTTGGTGAAGGAGAAGACATGTTTGAATGGTACAGGCTGCCTAAAAGTAAAGACAAGATGGCAATTCTGCAAGCCCCCTTACGTTAAGTTATCTGTTCAATCCGGGTTTTGCCAACTGCAAAATGCCTGCTGACAGTGAACGAAAACCTTGTTCCCTGCCCCGGCACGGAAGATACGCTGATGCTGCCGCCCGCCTGCTCTACCAGTTTCTTGACAATCGAAAGCCCAACACCATGGCTTTGGGTGTTCGCCGATCTGAAGTTTTCGAACCAATCGAATACAAGCCCCAGGCGGTCTTCAGCAATACCAGGGCCATTGTCCTGCACCGAAATGCGGTAGACATCTGCCTCTTCAGAACAACTGACCACGATCCTGCATACGGGTTTATCATTATGCTTTACGGCATTGTCAATCAGGTTCTGGAAAATCTGCCGCATTGCAGTCTCATTAAAACAGATCATTGGTATATCAGGCGCAATACTGACCTCCGGCTTCTGCCCGATGGGGCATAAGGCACAGAGTTCATTGCAAATCTTGCCGATGCTGAGTTCTGAAACTTTCACCTTATCAAATGAAATACGGGAATATTCCAGGATGCCCAGGATCATACGGTCTATGCGGCCCAGGGCTTCTTTTAAGGCAGGGAAATACTCCCGCAGGACTTCATTTTTTTCGACCGCCAGTTCGGATTCTATTATAGAAATCAGGCCCAGGGCAATGCCCAAAGGAGATTTGATATCGTGGGCCAGGATATGAGCAAATTGGTCCAGGTTATGGTTTACTTCTTCCAGCAGGGAGCGCTTCACTACGTTGGCTTCCAGCTCTTCGCTGAGCATATTGAGGCCATAGGCAATAACAGTGGTCGGATCTTCATTTATATCTACCTTGAGCCGTTTGGTAAAGTCCAGGGCTGCAATAGAGCCAATCATGCCAATCAGATCATTAAGCTCAGATTTCTGTTCGATAAAACGGTTCATAAAAAACTCCTTAGCCATTCTTTTGCCTGTTCCTCTTTCTTGAATAGCCGGAAAGGAAATTTTGTTTTATTCAGACCCAGAAAGAAATTGCCGATCAGGTAAGAAAGCGGAGAAGTAACGAGGAAGGCGCAGGCCATCTGAATCCGGGCAACTTCCTCACTGGCAAAGTAATCCCGGGCTTCTTTATTGCCCCCCTTTGAGCCGCTGGCATCAATGTATATTGGCACACACTTGCCCGGAGCCAGTAATTTTACAGCTCGGGCATTTTCCTTTGCATCTTCGAGGTTGATCTGTGCTCCTGCCAAAACCCGGCAACAGACAATGCCTTGTTCGTCCAGCACCATTTCCTGGGTGCGAGTGGTTATTCTATTCATGTCCATGCTTTGGGCAAATAATATACGCCCAATCAAACATAGAATAATATCTGTAAACGAAATGCAAATTAATTTGCAGCCTTAGTTTACCAAACTTATTTTTTCTACATATGTATCCGTATCTGTTGCAAGCCGGATAAGGTACAAACCCGGATTAAAAGAGCTGCAGTCTATGGAAAATTCACGGTTATGCGGCAGAACAGGACTGGAGAAAACAGCCCTGCCAGTCAGGTCATATACTGTCAGGGTTGCAGATTCCGGCAACTCTTCCGCAAACACCAGGCGCGCAACTCCTGAAGCAGGATTGGGCACGATGCGGAAGCCGGAAACATTTTGCTGCACTTCCGGGATTAAGGTCGGTATCGTATCCGGCTTAGCGCTGATGCATATATCCATGCATTCCTTACATTCCGTTCCATCTGTTTTTGCTCCCGAAACACAAACGGTAAACTCTCCCGCTCTATATTGATGTGCGAGCGGTGAGGCACTTATGGGTGACTTGTCTCCCCAATTGTAGGTAAAAATTGCCGGAGATTCTGCTATGAGGGTGATATCTGCAGTATGCTTTGGGGAATAGGCCCGGTTGCTCGCAGTACTGATCTCTATCATAAAATTGGCATTGCAGCCTGTATCCGCTGTGGTACGCAGAAAGTCCCTTATGGCCTTTTCTGAAACGCAAACAGGAACTGAAGCACTACAGCTTCCTCCGCTTAAGGTGCGCTCTGTTACCCGCAACTGGTATACTCCTGCGTCATAGACATGGGGCTCAAAAGACTCCGATATAAAACCATCGCCCCAGTCCACCTGGTAAACTGAAGACTTATGAAATTCTAACAGTTCGATTTTTGCCATACGGTTGCGCTCATGCTTTTTTACGGTTGTCTGGCTGTAGACCAGTTTAAAGTCGGCGTAACAATTTCTCGAATCAGAATCGTTGCATTTGACCACGCAAACATTATCGATATTGACTTCTTCGGTAGTCGCTGAGGAGCCCGCCACATCAATCGAAAATGATACCTTAACGGAAGAATCCATGATCTCGTCGAACACACCTGGCAGGTAAGGGCTGGTCCAGTAGCCATCATCATTTGAGGGGATCTCCATACGGGCATAATCGAAGTGTACTATAGGAGCGCGTACATGTACCCAACCCGTACCTTCCGCTACAGTAGCATGTGCCGTAAAGTATACTGTCCTGCCATACTTGTCCGAGATGTAGACCGTGGGGTGAATCAGCGGTCTTTTTCCGGCCAAACCATCATTGCGCAAATTATAGTCAAATACCAGGCACTGCCTGAGAAATCTTGTGCCCAGCTTTTTATAATCTGTATTATTTTCAAAAACAGAGGTGCCATGATTATCCCGTATAGAGGCTGAAGGAGACCGGTCAAAGGGGTTGATAAAGGGTCCTGCGGTGTTCGGAAAGCAATTGATCAGCTCCCAGTTGTCCATCCGGCCTTCGTTAAATGTGGCGCATGGGGGTGGGTCTTGTGCCACAGCTTTCAGCATAAAAAAGCAATAACAAAAAGACAGTAAAAGTTTTTGCATTTCAAGGTGCTTTTAAGGGTAGGTAAAAGGACGCGTACTTTTATATCTGCATAAAAAAAATGAAGATATGATAAATTTTTGATAAGATCAAGGGCTTCAGCTGTTTCTTTTTCCTGCTGTTACGTATGCCATGGCATTTTACTGACCATAACGACTAATTGTTACCCTTATATCGTAAAAAACAATTTATTCAACGGTTCAGCCTTATATTTAGAATAAATATGTAAACGCAGCATGGGTGTACGAGTTTACCGGTTCTTTATGCTCTTCTGTTTTCTGCTCCGGATAGTGCCCGTGCAGGTAGTTTCTGCCCAGGACTATGAGGCCTACCACAACTATGTCAACACAGCGGAAAAATTGTTGGTGAATGGAAAAACAGACTCTGCGCTCTGGTATTACGATCAGGCATTTGCGGCATATGACTTTGTATTCGCCAAAGATGCCTTTATC
>DATJDO010000380.1:0-3640 GCA_035497375.1 Chitinophagaceae bacterium
TTTGAAAAACAATAAGACCTATAAGGTTTTGGAAACCCTATAGGTCTGTCATTACTGCTGGCTTTATTCTATTTACACTTGCACACTTTCTTTGTCTTTTTATATTTTACCAGGTGGCTCCCCATTGCGGTGACTGAAGGCATTTTTTCGATTTTGACGATGTGCTCTACTTTCTCTGTTCTTTCCTTTTTTACTTTTTTGACCAGTTTTTGCACAGGACACAGGCGCTGATCGTCCAGCATCATCGTAATGCGCTCTACTTTACGTTCGCGGTTGGAAGAGATGTCATTTACTGCAGCAAACATGCGTGCGTCGCCATCTTTATGGGCACCGGCAGCGGCCGCCAGGCAGTACATGTCTCCTTTGCTGTAGGCTTCGTTTTTTAGCTTCGCCAGCTTATGATGCTTTTTTTCGAGCAGGATCAGGTTCCACACATAACCTTCTGTTTTTGCACTGTGGTAGCAATGGCCTTTGTCGTAATAGTCTTTTTTGATTTCTTTCATTGACTTATTCGTCAGCATTTTATCCAGCTTATTGTAGTAACACAAGCCTTTTTTGCTACGACTGTCTGCTTCGAGCTGCAGGATGATCTGATCACTCTGTGCACGCAGTTCATTGTATTGGTCTACCACACGGCCTTTGAATTCCGGGCTGTTGTTGCTGTCGTTCAGCAGGGAACTGACCATATTTTCACTGCACATTTTTATATGGTTCAGGTGGGCAATGAGTCCCAGGTACTCGCCGTGGGTATGTGCAAAGGAGAGTGCTGGCAGTACACTCAGGCACAATGTTTGAAACAATCTTTTCATAATTCTCATTTTTTGGTTTAGTAACAGGCCAAAAGTAAAGGCTGAAAAGGGCAACACTTTATAAGGCTATTTTAAAATGGGAATTATGTAAGCAATGGGTATACATCATAAAAAAACCGCTCCGGAGAGCGGTTTCAGTTTCTGTGATTTTGATTAACGGATATAACCCAATATTTTCAGCATGCTCTGGTAGCTCTGCTCCTTTGCATACAGCCAGTCTTCCAGCTCTCCGGTCTTGGGATTCAGCTCTACAACCACATGCTTTGGAGAAGGGATCATGCAGTGTTTGATGCCGCCATAGCCTGCCAGTTGATCCTGGTAAGCACCGGTATGGAAGAAGCCTATATACAGCGGCTCCTGGGCCTCTATGTCTTTCGGATCTTTGGAGCGCGTAGGCGGTTGCTTTTCGTTTTTCGGCAGGAATACTGCGTTGATGTGCTCTTCGGAAGTATAGAAGTCGTGACTGTCGCAGGTCAGACCGCCCAGGTGTACCTCCTGGTACTCCTTGTCCCATTTATTGATAGGTAACAACAGGAATTTCTCCCCGATACCCCAGGTATCCGGTAGCGTGGTGATGAAAGAGCTATCGATCATGTACCATATTTCGCGATCGTTCTGCATCTTTTCATCGAGGATGCTGTAAATGACGGCGCCACTTTCGCCTACAGTAAAGGAACCAAACTCTGTATAAATATCAGGCATGGCCACTTTGTTGGCCTTGCAGACTTTCTTGATGGTAGCGACGATCTCGTTGGCCATGTAGGCATAATCGTAGTCAAAGCCGAGGGAGTGTTTGATCGGGAACCCGCCACCGATATTGATGCTGTTCAGTTCAGGACAGATCTTTTTCAGCTGGCAGTACAGGTGCAGCACCTTATTCAGTTCGCTCCAGTAATAGATATCGTCTTTAATGCCTTTATTCATAAAGAAGTGCAGCATCTTCAGATTGAACTTGGTATTGCCTTTGATCTTATCTACGTAAAACTCCAGCACATCTTTGTTGCGGATACCCAGCCGGGAGGTGTAGAAGTCGAAGGTCGGTTCTTCTTCTGTAGCAATGCGGATACCGATGTTCACAGGGTCTTTGGAACGGATCATTTTTTTATAATCCTCGAATTCGGCAATGTTGTCGAGTACGGGCGTTACATTTTTAAAACCGTCGTTGATGAGCTTGGCTATGTTTCGGGTATACGCTTTTGTCTTAAAGCCATTGCAGATGATCTTTGTTTCTTTGGTGATCTTGCGGCGGCGGTACAATTGCTTCACGATCTCGATATCGTAGGTAAAAGACGTTTCGATGTGCACATTGTGCTTCAGGGTCTCTTCTACGATAAAGGAAAAATGCGAGCTCTTCGTACAGTAGCAATAATAATAATTGCCTTCGTACTTATGCTTTTTGATCGCATCGTTAAACAACTTTTTGGCTTTATTGATCTGTGAGCCGATCTTGGGCAGGAAGGTCAGTTTGAAAGGCGTTCCGTACTTATCGATCAGCTTTTTGATGTCCAAACCATTAAACTGCAGGTAATTGTTTTTTACTGAAAGTCCCTCTTGCGGAAAATCAAAGGTTTGATTGACGAGGTCGTGGTAAGTGGGTTTGTTCATTTGTACCGGAAAATGACAAAAAAGTTGTTGTAAGTAAAAAAAATTAGTTTTAAAAAAAAGCAGACAAATGTACACGAGAATATTGGTAAATGAACGTTTTGACAGACTTTACATTTAAATAACTTTAGACTGGGAGGAAACAAAATGGTGAACGGGTGATTATTCATTACAAATTATTCATTACATGAATATTTTGTCGATCTTTTTACTTTTACCAAATGGAGAATATCACCGTTATCATCCTTCTTTTATTCGGCATTACCTTCCTCAGTATCCTTAGCAACAGGTTCCGTTTCCCTTTCCCTATTGTACTGGTCCTGTGCGGGGTGCTCATCAGCCTGATTCCCGGCCTGCCGGTTATTGAGCTGAGCCCCGAAGTGGTGTTTATCATCTTTCTTCCACCGCTTCTGTATTCAGCAGCCTGGAATACCAGCTGGCACGAATTCAAGACGGCCATACGGCCGATCAGTATGGCGGCCATCGGACTTGTATTGTTTACCACTTCTGCAGTAGCTGTAGCGGCTCATGCCTTAATTCCGGCACTAAGCTGGCCGCTGGCCTTTTTGCTGGGCGCTATCGTTTCTCCCCCGGACGCTGTGGCAGCTACATCGATCACGAAAGGATTGGGGCTGCAACCCCGGCTTATTGCCATACTGGAGGGGGAAAGCCTGGTGAATGATGCCAGTGGCCTGATTGCCTATAAATATGCACTGGCAGCTGTTGCAGCCGGTAATTTCGTGCTCTGGGAAGCCAGCCTCAATTTTGTCATCGTATCGGTTGCCGGTGTTGGTGTGGGCCTGATCATTGGTTACCTGATGTACCTTGTCCATAAGAAATTCATTTGCGACCCGATCATTGAAGTTACCCTCACCTTCCTGACGCCATTTGCCGCCTACCTGCTGGCCGAGCATTTTCATTTTTCGGGTGTGCTGGCGGTGGTAACTACAGGCTTGTACCTGTCGTTCCGTTCGTCTGAAATGTTCAGCAACCAGAGCCGTATCATGTCGTATGCCGTGTGGGATGTGGTCATCTTTATACTGAACGGCCTGATTTTTATCCTGATTGGCCTGCAGCTGCGTACGGTACTGTCTGAAATGAAAGATTATTCGACGACAGAATTGATCCTGTATGGCGCGGGCGTCAGCCTGGTTGTTATCGTAGTTCGGTTTATCTGGGTCATCCCTGCCACTTTACTACCGCGCATACTCAGCAAACGTATTCGCGAA
>DATJDO010000381.1:0-4147 GCA_035497375.1 Chitinophagaceae bacterium
CTATCACCATGGAATCTCTCGCACAGGCTTTGGCCGCATTATCTATAGCAGACCGCTTGCAGGTCATAGAAGAAGCAATCACGACCCTGAGGCCTGCTGATTACCCGGAGGCTGTGCTGCAACTGATAGAAAAACAGAAAATACTGCTTGCCCAGGAATAGGATCCAAGTTCCTGCACAATAAAATCCCACTCAAATCGTACTGAGTGGGATTTTTGCTTTTTACTGCGGTGTATGGGAATCTTTTAACAGCGTTCTGCGATCAGTCTTAGGCCTGCTTTCAGGCACATGGCTTCTACGCCTCAAACCTGCTCAGCACTGCAGCAAACTGCTGTACAATTGCTTCGTTGCACAGATTGCCCATACTGCCTTCATGGGTATGCCGGCTGATATGAAAGCGTTCATACCTGAAGACTCCTTGCTCCACCTGCTCCCCCACTACTTTGTACGCATCCCTGAAGGGCATACCCTGCAGCACGAGTTCGCTGACGGTCTCTACAGTAAATACCTGCTGGTACCGGTCGTCGGCTAATATATCCTGCCGTACCTGTATCTGTGGCAGCGCATAAATGAGTATTTGCAGGCAGTCTTTTATTTTTTCGATTGCCGGAAAAATGATCTCCTTCGTCAACTGCATATCCCGGTGGTAGCCAGAGGGCAGGTTGTTCATCAGCAGGGCAAGTTCATTGGGTACGGCTTGCAGGGTATTGCATTTTGCACGCACCAGTTCAAAAATGTCGGGGTTCTTTTTGTGCGGCATGATGCTGCTGCCGGTGGTAAGTGTATCCGGAAAGCTGACAAAACCAAAATTCTGGTTCATGTACAGACAGATATCCATAGACAAGCGGGCCAGTGTAGCACCTATGGCAGCAATCCCAATCGCTGTATATTTCTCTGTCTTGCCACGACTCATCTGCGCATTGATGGCATTGTAGTGCATACGGGAAAACCCAAGTAAAGTAGTCGTTTCCGTACGATCCAGGGGGAAGGAGGAACCGTATCCTGCACCGCTACCCAGGGGATTCCGGTCAGCCATACTGTATGCGGCATGCAATAGCTCCAGGTCTTCTGACAGGCTTTCAGCATAGGCAGAAAACCAAAGGCCGAAAGAAGAAGGCATCGCCAGCTGAAAATGGGTGAGGCCGGGCATCAACACGTCCTGATGCCTGGTGCTCAGTCCGATCAGTACATGAAACAATGTAGCGCAGGCATCTTTAATGTTGCGCATCTCATCTTTCAGGTACAGTTTGATATCCACAGCTACCTGGTCGTTCCGGCTGCGACCGCTGTGAATCTTCTTGCCGGCCTCGCCTATCTTCTGCGTCAGCAGCAGTTCTACTTGAGAGTGGATATCTTCTACCCCTGCCGCTATAACGAAATCACCTGCTTCGATATCATTTTTTATTTCCTGCAGGCTTTGGTGGATTTGACTCAGCTCTTCCGGGGTCAACAGGCCAACCTTTGCCAGCATAGTGGTATGCGCCAGCGATCCCAGCACATCATATCGGGCCAGTAACAGATCAAAATGCTGATCGTTGCCAACAGTAAATTTTTCTACAAGCCTGTCTTGTTCCTGTTTATTTTTCTGCCACAATTTCATCGTGTCGTTTTTATCTTTTAATGAGTTCAATATATCCTTCTATACCCTGTCTGATCTCCTGCAGGTAAACAAATTCGTCTGCGGTATGGCTGCGGGCAGAATCGCCGGGCCCCAGCTTCAGTGCAGGAAAAGGCATCAGCGCCTTATCAGACAAAGTGGGCGAGCCGTAATACTCCATACCCATCGAAAGCCCTTTTTGCACCAGCTCGTGTTCCAATGGCATCATAGAGCTGCGCAGGCGCAGGCTGCGGGGCTGCACTTCAGCGTCTATAGTCTGCCGGATCCGGTCCAGTACCGCTTCGTGGGCGTACAACTCGTTGACCCGTACATCCACCATAAAAGTGCAGCGGTCCGGGATCACATTGTGTGCTTTGTTTTCCGTTTGGATGCCGGTAACATTCAGGCTTACGGCACCCAGCAGTTCCGACACTTTTTCGAAATGCAGTTCCTGCAATTGTTGAATCGCTACCACAGCTTTGTACAAGGCGCTTTCGCCTTCATTCCTGGCCGCATGCCCGGCTACTCCGCAGCTGGTGCAATCCAGCACCAACAAACCTCTTTCGGCAACAGCCATCTGCATCATCGTCGGTTCGCCAACAAGCGCACAATGCAGCTGGGGCAGTTCAGGCAGTAACAGACTGATGCCACCGCTACCGGAGATCTCTTCTTCGGCTACGGCTGCGAAGACAAGGTTATACCGGGCTGCTCCCCGCTGTACCAGGTACAGGAAAGTGGCAGCCATAGCGACCAATGAAGCGCCCGCATCATTACTGCCCAAGCCATACAGACGGCCCTCTTCAATGAACGGGCTGAACGGATGCTTTGTGTAGCCCGCCGCAGGGCGCACCGTATCGTGATGGGAACAGAGCAACAATGTCTCCTGATCGGGTGAAAAGATATGCTGTGCCCAGACATTATTTCCCTTCCGGGAACAGGTAATACCACGTGCTGCAAACCAATTCACAAGCAGGTCTGCCGTAGCATTTTCCTCCCGGCTATACGAGGGTATGGCAATCAGAGCCTGCAACAAGTCAAGGGCCTGTTCATAAGCAGTATCTATACTCATCCTTCCTGTATTTGTGTGCCCGATACCCCACTGACCAGCTCCTCCAATTTATCCCACTTACCAATCACTACTTTGTGTACCCCGGCATCAAGCGCCTGCAAGGCATTGTGGATCTTGGGCAGCATACCCGAATGAATCGTGCCTTCCTGCTCCATTTTTAATGCGCCCGGCTTATCGATACTGCGGATACAGGAAGATTCGTCTGTGCTGTCTTTCAGAACGCCCGGCTTTTCAAAACAATACACCAGCTGTACGGCATACCGGTCTGCAAGCGCCACAGCGATGCTGTTTGCTACGCTGTCTGCATTCGTATTCAGCAGACTTCCTTTACCATCGTGTGTAAGCGGTGCTATCACCAGGCTATTCCCCCTGTCCAGGAAGGAACAAAGTAAATCCGTATGCACCTTGTCAATATCACCGACAAAGCCGAAATCCACCTCCTTTACCGGTCTCTTGTGTGCCTGTATCAGGTTGCCATCTGCTCCGGACAAGCCGACGGCATCACAATGCCGGGCCTGCAACCGGGCGACGATGTTCTTATTGATCCATCCGGCGTAGACCATGGTGATGATCTTCAGGCTGGCCTCATCCGTTACCCGCCTTCCATTCAGCATTTGTTGCGGTATGTTCATTTGCTCTGCCAGTGCACTTGCCATTTTACCACCGCCATGCACGAGTATCTTATGGCCTTCCAGGCGGGAAAAGCTTTCCAGGAAAAGGTCCAGCGCCTGCTCCTCATCGATCACTTGCCCGCCGATCTTTACGACCGTTAATTTTTCTTTCATTGTTTGTATCGTTTAGAGGGATGAGGCTATTGCATCCAATACAGCCTGCGCAGCAAATACACGGTTTGCGGCCTGTTGCTGTACCAAACTTCTTTTCCCATCCAGCAATTCATCACTGAGCTCAACATTCCGGCGTACGGGCAGGCAATGCATGATTGATGCACCCGTTGCGGCCTGCAGTTTATTTTCGGTCAGCATCCAATCCCCGGCAACGGGCAGTATTGTTCCATATTCGCGGTAACTGCTCCAGTTTTTTACATACACAAAATCAGCATCCTGTATCGCTTGTTGCTGATCATATAATACGGTGGCATTTCCTGCAAAATGAGGGTTAAGTTCGTAGCCTTCCGGTTGCGCGATGACAAAATCAGCCGCTCCCCAGGCATTGACCCATTGTGCAAAACTGTTGGCCACACACTGAGGCAGGGCTTTCACATGCGGAGCCCAGCTCAGCACCACCTTTGGTCTGCGCTGGCGCTGCTCCCAGGCCTCCTGTATGGTCATCATGTCTGCTAAAGACTGCAGGGGATGCAAGGTGGCACTCTCCAGGCTGATGACGGGTACGGATGCATAACGTGCTATCTGCCGCAGTACCAGCTCTGCCTCATCAGCTGCCCGGTCTTTCAGTGCCGGAAATGTACGCACGGCCAGTATATCGAAGTATTGCCCCATCACAGCAGCGGCATCTTTGATGTGT
>DATJDO010000382.1:0-4430 GCA_035497375.1 Chitinophagaceae bacterium
GGGGACCGTTCCGGTATTCCGGATGTTATCGAAGAGATCAAAAGCAGGATTGGTATTGATGTGCCGATCTATGTTTATATCGCAAAGGATGAAAATAACTGCTCTGCAACCATCATCGAAAACGGGAAAAGGGCTATTATAGCTGATCATCTGTTTCTCAATAAGGTAGATAAAGACGCGGGAACTAAATGGGCTGCTATCTCAATCATCGCACATGAAGTAGGACATCATATTGCAGGTTTTAGCCGCAGAGCAACATCCCAGGAGGGGGAACTTGATGCAGACTATTGGAGTGGGTACATTCTCTATAAACTCGGTGCAGGCCGGGAGGCTAGTGTCAAATGTATCATGTTCTACGGAACGGAGTATGATTCAGGCTCTCACCCCAATAAGTATGCAAGAGCAGAGGCAATTCGTACGGGGTGGAATGATGGAAGCAAAGGAGATTTTGATAAAGACAGGTGCGAAAGTTGTGACTAACAGCAAACAAAAAGTCCCGCAAACAATTGCGGGACTTTTTGTTTTTTAATAGAGGTTGTATTACTTGATCACGCCCAGCTCTTTACCTACCTTGATAAAGGCGGCAATCGCAGTATCCAGGTGATGCTGCTCATGTGCAGCAGAGATCTGTACGCGGATACGTGCCAGTCCTTTCGGTACTACCGGGAAGAAGAAGCCGATCACATAAATGCCTTCTTCCAGCATGCGGGCCGCGAATTTCTGTGCCAGCACGGCATCGTACAGCATCACCGGAGAGATGGGGTGCGTGCCCGGCTTGATGTCAAAACCGGCTGCCGTCATTTGGGTGCGGAAGTACAGGGCGTTGTTTTCCAGTTTGTCGCGTAGTTCCGTTGTTTCACTGAGCATATCCAGTACGGCAATAGAGGCACCGACTACAGAAGGTGCTACCGTATTGCTGAACAGGTAAGGACGACTGCGCTGACGCAGCATTTCGATCACCTCTTTTTTGCCACTGGTAAATCCGCCGGAAGCACCGCCCAGGGCTTTGCCCAGAGTGCCGGTAATGATGTCGATACGGCCCATTACACCACAGGCTTCGTGTACGCCACGACCTGTTTTGCCCATAAAGCCTGAAGAGTGGCTTTCATCGATCATCACCAGGGCATCATATTTATCCGCCAGGTCGCAGATCTTGTCCAGCTCGGCAATGGTGCCGTCCATAGAAAACACGGAGTCCGTAACAATGAAACGCGTACGGGCATCTTTGTGTGCGATCAGCTGCGCTTCCAGCTCCGCCATGTCTTTGTTTTTGTAGCGTGCCCTTTTGGCTTTACACAGGCGTACCCCGTCGATGATGGAAGCGTGGTTCAGTTCGTCGGAAATGATCACATCCTCTTCATTCAGCAAAGGTTCGAATACGCCACCGTTGGCGTCGAAGCAGGCTACATATAAGATGGTGTCTTCCGTACCCAGGAAGGTAGACAGTTTTTGCTCCAGTTGTTTGTGAATGTCTTGCGTACCGCAGATAAAACGAACAGAGCTCATACCATAGCCACGGTGATCGATCGTTGCCTTTGCAGCGGCCAGTACTTTGGGATGGGAAGAAAGGCCCAGGTAGTTGTTGGCACAGAAGTTCAGCACTTTTTTGCCGTTTACGATGATCTCGGCACCTTGCTCCGATTCGATCACTCTTTCTTTTTTCAATAAACCGGCGCTTTCAATTTCCTGTAATTCGGTATTCAGGCGTTCGTAGAATGTTGCAGACATAAGCTTTTTAAAATGTAATTATTTAATAAGTGTAAAGTTAGAGTTTTAAAGTTAAGGTTCGAAGCATTCGTTGGTCGTCAATACAAAATCATTCCGTTCAATATGGTATTGGTCTTCAAATCTATACCGGGGTTTGTCCTCGTTCCGGGCATTGGTAAAGCATTTTCCTTGCGGCCCCTTTAAAATAAACAGGGGAGAGCAGGCGGTGAACACTTCGGTTTCACTTTTGATGATGCTTGTTTCTACATAATATTCATACACCGCTATTAGCTTTTCGTCTGTGACTTCCCAGGAGTAGTTTTCTGCTGTGCTCTGAAATACGATAGTGCCATCAGGGCGCATCACGCGGAAGCTGAAACTGTCCGGGGGAATATTCGTAATAGGACGGAAACGGTCATTAACGGCGTCACCGTTGGGAGAAAAAGCAGTAGGATTGCAAAGGAACTTGTGTCCGTCAATATACCTCAGGGCGCCTAAGGAGCACAATTTTTCCGGTTTTGATTTTTCTTTTTTAGAGCAGCTTGGAACAGTAAACAGAAACGGGCTCAATAATAAGAGTAAGAAGCGGTGCCCGCCGGGTCTTTTTTTCATTTTTAATAAGGGTAGGAGATAGCGTGAACGCAAATGTACATGCTTTCTGATTTTATTTTTATCATGATGCCCTTTGAACCGTTTGGAGCATTCGTTTCATGGGTAATTGCCACATTGTTCCTAAAGCCCACCCCGGGACGGGAATCCCTTGTACAGGCAATATCTTCCTGATTGCACATTTACCTATTGCCCATATGCTCACATTTCAAATCAGCCCATCTTCAAATTGCGTAATTGCGTAATTGCCTCATTACTGAACTGTCGAATTAGCAAATTGTCTAATTGTCTAATTGCCGAATTGTCACATTTTCCACATTCCTCACATTATTCCCGGTCCTCAATTCGCTCCCGTTGCATACCCGTCACCACCAGGTTGCTGCTGGCTTTGGCCAATAGATTGTCCTTCAGGTCGTATACATGGCATTCTACATTCACGATCTTCTTACCGGCGCGTACTACCTTGCTTTTCGCCACCAGGCGTTCCCCCACTTTCAGCCCATACAGGAAATCAACTGTCAGGTTCAGTGTGGTGTAGTTCATCGGGCTTTCCAGGCTTACTACCGCCCAACCGATGCTTTCGTCGATCACGCAGGCCATCATGCCACCGTGGATGTTGTGGTAGGGGTTCGTCATTTCGGGGCGTACCTCCAGGCTGATCACGGCATAACCCTTTTCAATATGTTCCAGGGTGAATTGCAGCCAATTGCCCGTCTGTGAAGGCGATACACTCATGACCTTGCCCACATGCTGTTGTAAATTCATAAGAATATTCTTTGTAAGAAGGCGCAAAGGTCAGTAGTTTTTTGGTTAAGGACTGCCTATAATTTTTGCTAAACCGTTTTTCCGTGCACCGAATTATTTTTATCTGATTATCTTTGCTCGATGCCCTTTTCAGATTAAGGACATATTAATATTCTATATAATTTCTGATTCCTTAAAAGCAATGCAAGATTTTTCTTACCTCAGCAGCTCGCACCCATCCTATATTGAGGCGTTGTACAACGAGTACACCCAAAACCCCCTAGCCACCGATCCTGAATGGAAGAAGTTTTTCGAAGGATTTGACTATGCTATCGGCCGTTCCAACGGAAGCACGGCAAAGTCTGCCCCTGTAGTAGGCAGCGAGCAACTGACTAAAGAGTTTTCTGTGTATCAGCTGATACAAGGCTACCGCAGCCGCGGCCACCTGTTGTCCGACACCAACCCGATACGCCCGCGTAAGGACCGTCATGCAGAGCTGAACCTCAACGACTACCAGTTGAGCGACGCTGACCTGAACAGCAGTTTCGCTGCGGGCAGCTTCATCGGCTTGCCGAACGCTACACTGGCGGACATCATCGCCAAACTGAAAAAGATCTATACCGGCCACATCGGTATCGAATATACCTACATCAACAACAGCAAGAAGCAGCAATGGGTACGCCAGCGCTACGAAAGCCTGATGATGGAAGAAATTACCCAGCCTACACGCCGCCGTGTATTGGAGAAACTGAACGAAGCTGTGATCTTCGAAAAGTTCCTGCATATGAAATACATCGGGCAGAAACGTTTTGGCCTGGATGGAGGAGAAAGCACTATTCCCGCGCTGGATTTTATCATCAGCCAGGCTGCAGACGCTGGCGTGCAGGAAGTAGTGATCGGCATGGCCCACCGCGGCCGTCTGAACGTATTGGCCAACACTATGGGCAAGACCTACGACCAGATCTTCTCTGAGTTTGAAGGCGTGATTCCCAAAGACAGTTCTATGGGCAGCGGTGATGTAAAATATCACCTGGGTTACCGTTCGGATATGACCACTACCAATGGTAAAACAGTCCGACTGCAACTGGCACCGAACCCTTCGCACCTTGAGGCGGTAAACCCCGTAGTAGCAGGCTTTGCGCGTGCCAAATGCGACGACCTGTACAACAACGAATACGCCAAAGTACTGCCGATCCTCATCCACGGAGACGCTGCCGTAGCAGGGCAGGGCATCATCTACGAACTATTGCAGATGAGCAAGCTTGAAGGCTACAACAATGGCGGAACCATTCACTTTGTCATTAACAACCAGATCGGTTTTACCACCGACTTCTCCGACGCCCGTTCTTCCGACTACAGCACCAGCATCG
>DATJDO010000383.1:0-4600 GCA_035497375.1 Chitinophagaceae bacterium
AAACCAGATCACCGTTTTAGACTGTTTACCCCATTCATCGGCCTGCTGTTGCAATGGGTCCGCAATCATTATGTTGTTTTCCACCAATAGCTTTTTGTTGCCTACAAAGTAAGTTTCGTTATGGTGCCGGGCTTTTGCGCCTTTGCCTGTAATGCTGTTGAAATCAGACAATGCCGTTGAGGATACTCCGTCCAGGTATTTCACGACAGCTTCAGCCAAAGGATGTTCGGATTGCTTTTCGATACTCAATAAGATGTTCTTTGCCGTATCATCATTGTTCAGCCATTGTACATCTGTTACCGCTGGCCTGCCTTCAGTGATCGTTCCCGTTTTGTCCAAAACGATAGCATTTATTTTTTGGGCCAGCTCCAGGCTTTCCGCATCTTTAATCAAAATTCCTTTTTCAGCGCCTTTTCCAACCCCTACCATAATTGCTGTAGGTGTAGCCAGGCCTAAGGCACAGGGGCAAGCGATCACCAGTACTGTAACTGCTGCCAGCAAACCTTGCACCACACCATTCTCTCCGCCCAGGACAAACCACAAGAAGAAGGTGAGCACCGAAATACATATGACAACCGGCACAAAAACTCCGGCTATCTTATCGACCAGTTTCTGCACGGGCGCTTTGCTTCCCTGCGCATCCTGCACCATCCTGATGATCTGCGCCAGCATGGTTTCTCTGCCAACTTTTACTGCTTTGAACTGAAAGCTGCCTTTTTGATTGATGGTTCCGGCAAAAACTTTCTCGTCTTCTTTCTTCAGTACCGGAACGGGCTCGCCACTCAGCATACTTTCGTCTACATAGGAATTTCCGGAAATCACCATACCATCTACCGCTATTTTTTCGCCAGGCTTTACCAGGATGACATCACCCACATTTACATCTTCAATGGCTTTTTGTTCTTCTGTACCGTCAGCTCCTATGACAATCACCGTTTTCGGCTGTAATCCCATTAGCTTTTTGATAGCAGATGAGGTATTTCCTTTTGCCTTTTCTTCCAGTAATTTTCCTAATAAAATGAAGGCAATTATAACCGCCGCCGCTTCGAAATAAACATGCGCTTGCAGCCCTCTCTGATACCAGAAATCAGCAAACAACACGTTGAATACACTGAAAACATAGGCGATACCGGTACTCAATGCGACCAGTGTATCCATATTGGCGGAACGGTGTCTGGCCTGCTTCCACGCGTTGATAAAGAAGTCTCTGCCCAACCACCCTATCACCGGTGTGGACAAAGCCCACATGATCTCATTGGCATAAGGCATATTCATAAAGAACATGCCGATAAGGACCACCGGCAAAGAGAGCAGTACTGCCCAAGTTGTCCTGGTTTTTAACTGGTGAAACTTTTGAGCGTGTATGGCTTCAAGGGTTTCCTGCTGCCGGGTTTCTTCTTCCACCAGCAGATCATACCCGATAGACCGAACAGCTTTTTGCAGGTGGGTAGCATCAGTCATATTAGGCAGGTAGTCAACGGTAAGGTTTCCGGTAGCAAAATTGACAGACGCGCTGATGACCCCTGGCTGATACCTGACCGTGCTCTCGACACTTCCTGCGCAGGATGCGCACGTCATCCCCAAAACAGGGAAAGTATTCTTAACGGTAGAAACACCATAACCAAGATCTTTGATGGCTTTAACCGCTTCCGATACAACCTCATTGTCTTCTACTGTGATCGCTGCCCTGCGGTTGTTGAGCTCTACTTTGTGGTGCTCAATGCCTTTTACCTGCGCCAGTCCTTTGTCGACGATTAAGGCACAGTGTTCGCTTTCCACATCTTCCAACGGAAGGTAAATGATTTCTTTGTTGCTGTTTGTCGCCATGTCTGATTGCTTTAATGAACAATGCAAAACTGGCTATAATATTGGCAGGTACTATTGTGGAATTCTGGAATTGATTTGTAAGATTTACAATTGATCCAAAGGTTTTCTTTTTTCTTCTTTTACCTGCTTGAAATGGCTGGGTGTCAGGCCCGTTACTTTTTTAAATTGATTGCTGAGGTAAGCCACGCTGGAATAATTCAGGCGAAAAGCGATTTCGCTCAGAGACAATTCATCGTACACCAGCAACTCCTTTACCTTTTCTATTTTCTGTGCAATAAAATATTTTTCAATGGTCGTGCCCTCTACCTCTGAAAACAGGTTGGACAGATAGCTGTAATCATGATGCAGTGCGACACTCAACACTTCCGACAGGTTTGTTTTCACCTCATTTTCCTGATGATGAACAAGCTCAATAATCACATTTTTTATCTTTTCGATCATCCTGCTTTTCTTATCATCAATCAGTTGAAACCCTAGTGATACCAGGGCGCTGCTCAATGTCTCTTTTTGTTCGGAGCTGATGTCATGACTCAGCGTAACTTCCCCAAGCCTGATATTTGCAACCTGCAATCCAAGTTTGTCCATTTCATTCTGCACCACCATAATACAGCGGTTGCACACCATATTTTTAATAAAAAGTGTATTCGTTCCTAGTGACAATGGTCCCTGATTTTTCGGATAAGCAAATAGATATCAGGGTAAATTTACGATTAAAACCAAACCCGATGACGGATTGGGTATGGCGTTTACCGGCTACCGGCTTCTTCCGTACATTCATATTGCGACAACGCCGCATCGCTGTCTTTTTAGTTCATGGAAAGACTGCAACAGTATTTGCCAAAATTGTACAAGACAGTTTAAAGGCATTTATACTTGTTGGCAACAGCCTGGACTTTCATACGATTTCCGCCTTGGACAAAATGGTACTGAAAAGAAATGGGCAGCGTGAAAGGCAAAGGATTCGATGTGTACTTCAGGAACTTTACACTATTGGAGGTCTATGATAAAGAATAAGACTAAAGCTTTACCAACTATTTTCCCAACTGCCACCGCTAGCGTAATGTACTTTAACGACATAGGCCCTCACTGTTGACACCTGAGTGTCCTGCAGGGGAATACGGACACCTGCAGATTGTTGATGGGCCAGTTCCTGCTGATCCGTTATCGTTTGATAAGGAGACCCTGCTGCAAAATCCTTTTGCTCACCTGCCTGGTCATAAGCCAAAAGAACTATCCTGACCACGTCAATCCGGTCAGCTGAAACATTCCTGTATTTCAGTTCCAATTCTTGTTTTTTGTTGATGGCACAGGAAACGATCTGTACAGGCCCATCCTGCTCCCCTTGTTTCAGGCGCCATTCGAGATTCAGTACCGGGCTTTCTGTCCTTGAGTTTGTAAAGCCCAGGGCGGCAATGGTATCCTTTTCGTTGCCTATAGGTGCCTCCTGACTGCTGGTGGTGTTATGACAAGATGAACATAAAAACAAAAAAAATACGATAGCTATGCTCTTTCTCATACTGAATTTCCGACAAGATAAATCAAAAATAAGACTGGTTTTACCCCCTTACACTTCAGCCAACGATAAAGCTTAAAAAATATACCTGATAAACCGTTTGTTTCTGTATTAGTTTGTTACTTTTGTTTTCACTATAGAATAATATCTAAATTTAATTTCTATTACATTAATGAAAAAGGCATTTATATTTTTACTGGCCGGCATTGTACTTGTTATAGCAAGTATTGCTTTTTTTATGGCCAGGGAAGAGTTGGTGGCTTATATCCTGATCGTATCGGGATTGCTGGTCGAATGCTATGCAGTCATTGTGGTTCTGAGGACTTATAAAAGGGCGCGCAAGCCCCGTTGACATCATAAAAGAGGCTGTTTCACAGGAAACAGCCTCTTTTCTTTTGTATCGATAACAGATCAGAGCACTTGTCCGCGCAGCAAATCTTCAAACACATCCCTTTTGCGGATCAGGGTAAACTCTCCGTCCTTAAACAGCACTTCGGCCGGTTTCAGGCGTGAGTTGAAATTGCTACTCATTTCAAAGCCATAAGCTCCGGCATTGTAGAAGACCAGGAGATCTTCTGCACGTACTTCATTCAGCACCCGGTCCCAGGCAAAAGTATCAGTCTCACAGATATTACCCACCACAGTATAGATGCGTTCTGCCCCGGAAGGGTTGGATATATTGGCAATCTTGTGGTAAGAATCGTAGAACATAGGGCGGATCAGATGGTTGAAGCCTGAGTTTACCCCTACAAAAACAGTGGCTGTAGTTTGTTTCACCACATTGGCATTGACCACGAAATACCCGCATTCACTGACCAGGTATTTACCCGGTTCAAACCAGATTTCCAGCGGTTTGCCATATTCTTTTTCAAACTCTTTGATCGCAATGTTCAGTTTCTGGCCCAGGGAGCTAATGTCTGTTTCCCTGTCTTCTTCCTTATAAGGCACCTTAAAACCACTACCCAGGTCCAGGAATTCGAGTCGATCGAAATGTTCCGCCACAGAAAATAATACTTCCAGCGCCTGAAGGAACACGTTGATGTCTTTGATCTCGCTGCCGGTATGCATGTGCAAGCCCTGGATATGCAGCTTCGTTGTCTTCACAACCCGCTCAATATGGCGCATCTGGTGGATAGAAATACCAAATTTACTGTCTATATGTCCGGTGGATATTTTATAGTTGCCACCGGCTTCTATATGGGGGTTGATACGGATACAGATCGGATAGGTATCACCATAATAATTACCGAACTGCTCCAG
>DATJDO010000384.1:0-6554 GCA_035497375.1 Chitinophagaceae bacterium
TCCTGGAGTTGGAAAGTCTCAACAGAGGCCTGCTGCTGCCAAGAGTAGCCCTGGACAGTAGCAAGCTTCCTGCGCCTCTGACCCTGCATACCGCAGGTATGCTTGTATACAACACAGTGACAAAATCAGACCTTGCTCCCGGTATTTACTACAATGATGGCACCCAGTGGATCAGAAGCAACACTCCATATGAAGAGCCCTGGAATGTTCAGATGAGCGGTAACCATGCCAAAGACAATACGCAGGATATTTACCAGATGGGGAGTGTGGCTATCGGCAAAGACTCCGCAGTCGGGGGGACAGCCCTGGATGTAAACGGCTCGATCCGGGGAGGCTATGCTTCCGTGTCTTCTGTAGGCCGGTATTCTCTGGCAGTGGGCGATTCGCTCACCGCTTCGGGCCTTAATTCCACTGCTTTCGGCTGGCATCATATTGCCTCTGGAGAAAACGCTATGGTATGGGGTGGACAGCCCACCCATACAACCATTGACTCTAACCGGTACAATATCGCCAGCGGCACTGCTGCCACATCCTGGGGATATGGCAATCGCTCTACAAGCTGGGGCACCACAACCTGGGGCACACAAAATACCGCTTCCAACCCACAGGCTACGGCTTTTGGCGCACGGAACCAAGCTACCGGATTCTGGTCTACAACTTTTGGTGCAGAGAACAAGGCATCCCATAATTATGCTACTGCTTTCGGAAAAACCAATACAGCCTCCGCCCTGGCTGCTACGGCATTTGGACAAGGCAACCAGGCAAAAGGATCACGTTCAGTAACTTTTGGGTTTCAAAATATTGCTGCCTCACTGGAAGAAACAGTTTTCGGACGATACAATGCAGATACCACAAGCGCGACCCCAAATAGCTGGGTTGCTACAGATGCCTTGTTGCAAATTGGGAACGGAACGAACCCCACAGCCGGTCGGAGCAATGCGATCACTATATTAAAAAACGGCAATATATCCGTAGAGACGCATACGGTAAAACCTGCAGTGGCCATGGAAATAAACGGTACGGACGGAATAAAAATCCCTTCCGGCACTTCGGCCCAACGCCCATCTGCACCGGCTTTGGGCACCTTACGGTATAACAGCGAACTGGGCAGACCGGAGATGTACGTGAATGACCTGAACAACGATGGGGTGCAAGGCGATGCAGGCTGGTTAAAATTGTGATTGGTCGACTTCCCCGAAAGGATTAAATCGCCGCATAAGCTTTGTTGTTCTGCTCAAACGTTTCCACCTTACACAACAATCCTGCATTAGCGCTTGTTCCGGTAAAGATCAGTTCTTTCACTTCCTCAAAGCGTTCATCCAACAGCTGAAAAAAATCCCATTTGGCAATACAGCGTGTGGATTGCCCTCTTTTGTATTGCCGGTAAAAATAGGACCAATGATCCGGCATGGTCAGCAAAGTAAACAGGGCTGTACCGGCGGTAAACGGAGATATCTTTCCGTTCCCGATCAGGAAAAACTGCATAGCTGCTTCATCTTTTAGCTGCGTGGAAAAACCCAGCAGGATATGGAAGGCATCGTGCCGTTCGATACGGTCTACCGGCTGCAGGGCTTCTCGCTCCAGGAACAGGCCCAGTTCCTGCCCCAGGCTTGCAGCCGGGTATTGCTTCAGGTCTTCGCGCAGCAATTGCCAGGGTTGGCGTTTTTTGTAGAATTGTGCATGTACGGCTACGACTTTGCCCAGTAACCACAGCAGCATCCGCTCACGGAAACTGTGTTCCTTCTTGTAGGAGATGATAATAGTCTTCATAATTAAAAAGTGCTTTGAAAAACAAAGTTATTTGAAAATGAGATTCACGAATCATTTTTTTTTGCTGCAGGCATAAAAAATTTTGTGAAGAAGGAAGCTGCTGTCTTATAAGGTATGCTACTGGAACCTCCCTTTAGTGAAAACAAAGAATGTGTGTCCGCAGCCTGGAATATATTTCGCAAGCAGCCTTACATTATCTAAATTTACGAATACAAGTAGCCTGGTTTCATCTAAAAACCAGTGCATATGATAAACCACCGAACAAGTAATATGACAACAGATAAAAAGCTCGCCGTACTCATTGATGCAGACAATGTATCCTATTCGCATGTGCAGGAAATGATGGAAGAAATCTCCAAAAATGGAACACCCACCATCAAACGGATCTATGCAGACTGGACAAAGCCCAATGTTTCCGGGTGGAAGAAAGTACTGTTGGATAATGCCATCATACCTATCCAGCAATTCAGCTATACCAGCGGGAAGAATGCTACAGACAGTGCCCTGATCATCGATGCTATGGATATCCTGTATGCGGAAAAAGTGGATGGTTTTTGTATCGTATCAAGCGACAGCGACTTTACCCGACTGGCCATGAGGTTACGCGAGGCAGGAATGACGGTCATCGGGTTTGGGGAAAAGAAAACACCGCAACCTTTTATCTCAGCCTGCGACAAGTTCATCTACCTCGAAATCCTGAAAGTAACAGATACCAAAGCAGAGCCTGCAGCTTCACAGGTGAAAGCTTTAAGTATTGATAAGAAGACAATAAAGCTGATTACGGAAAGCGTGAATGACCTGGCCGATGAGGGCGGTTGGGCATTCTTAGGCAGCCTGGGCAATTTTATCCTGAAAAAGAAACCGGATTTTGATCCGAGGAGTTATGGGTTTTCCAAGTTACTCCAGTTGATAAAAGCGATGGATAAATTTGAAATCAATGAAATTGAAACCGGCAAGAACAATATCAGGCATGTGTATTTAAAACAAAAGTAATACCCGGATCTTTGAAACGGTATGCACGAACTGGAAAACAGTGCAAGAAAAAGGTATAGTATACAAACAGGCCGATGCCTAAAAACAACGTTACATAAAGAAAGCATCGGGTCAATTTTTCCCTGATCGTACACAGGGGTTTTCTTCATCCTGCGCAAAATCGTTTTTTCATCATCTAATGTTTAATATTGCCCTCCTTATTCTTTGAAGCTAACCCTTTCATCAATGACAAAACTACTCGCTGCGCTCCTGCTGTTTTGCAGCTTTTTCCTGTGCACCCCGGTTTTTGCCCAACAGCAACAACTGGCTTTCTCCCACCCGGAAAGTCCGATCATTATTTATGACCAGTATATAGAATCTAACGGCGACGTGGTATCGGTCGCCAGCATATTGCTGGATCCACCTTTTCCTTCCCCGCACCTGCTGATTTTTAAGACAGACCCGCACCTTTGTACATTGCAGAGATTACGGCCATACCAAATCATCCATAGATGATGAATATTACTTTCATGATATTATTTACTACGGCAACAAACTATATGCGGTAGGGATGTTTGAAGACAGGTATTATTATCCCCAGGCTTTGCTGATGGTGATGGATCTGAACGGCAATATGCTGGACACGCGTCTGCTCCCCGACCCATTCATTTCCGGCACTGATACCCTGCGCGATCACAGTTTTCTCGACCTCTCTGTCGTTAACGGGCAATTATGGATCCATGGAAAAGGCAGTGGTTCGCGGCAATGCCAGATCATAGGGCGCGTGGATACCACCACAATGACCTTCTCCGGCTACACCGTATCATCAAAATCCTATAAAGGATTCTTCAATCCCCGCTGCTTTATAAAGGATACCAACGAATTTTACTCTGTAGCAACACCAACACCTGCCTACAGCGATAAAAAAGTTTTTATCGCTAAAATAAAAAATGGTGTACCGGAGTATTGCAAAAAAATACAGCAGGACTCTTCGCTGATCGTTCATTGCATCAGTAACAGGGGAGATACAGTATACACAGCAGGGCAAATCAATACAAGTAAAAAGAACGGCTATTCGGCTTACCTGGCATTGAACGATACCGCCATGGGCTGCGGCATCACGGACACAACCCTAAGTGTCGACACATTCTCGGCTGTCCTGCAAACACCGTTATATGCACCGCTTTCTCAAATACAACGCCCTACTTCATACTACATTCCATCATGGGAAGAGGTCTGTATCCAGCCACAATACCTATGCGGAGACAAGGTTTGCCCCCCTTCATTGCATGCCGACCTGGATACGCTCAGCCCTACCCTGATCTGTCCCGGAGATACTGTACAACTGTTTGCCGGAGGCTGTTTCGCTAAAACCTGGTATCGGGACGGGATCGTCCTACCTGGGGACAGTAACCTGCAGAAAGTCACTATTCCCGGCAATTATCAACTTGTGGTGAGCAATAATGCCTGCGCGGACACTTCTCATATTATTACTGTACAGCACAGACCAAAGCCTGTTGTTTACCAAATCGGCGACAGCTTGTACAGCAGCGCTGCCGTAGCCTATGTATGGCTGGACAGTACGCGCAAGCCAATCAGCGGTGCAGAAAAACCTTACTTTGCTCCTAAAAAAAGCGGCACCTATATCGTTACGACGATGGACAGTTCCGGCTGTATACAAAGTTCCGATCCCTTCTTTTTCTTTACTCCCAGTGGCATACACAACATAGGAGAAGCGCAGGATCAACATTTCCGGGTATTCCCCAATCCCATTGCTGACAGGGTGTCCGTAAGCAACCAAACCAATCAGGCAGCCCTGATGGTCATCAGGAACCTCAACGGGCAGATTGTGTACCGCGAATCCCTTAGCCCTGGCGAACACACTTATCCAACGGATATACTCCAGCTCAGGCAGGGTTTCTATTGGATCCAGTTTATTCAGGCCGAGTCCTGTACCAGCAAAAAAATCATTGTACAGGGAGACACACAGTAAAACCTTTTGGTGATTTATACTATAAAAGGCCCGGCAACAATGATGATGCCGGGCCTTTTGACTCTATTCACTACTTTATTCCTTATCTTCCCCTTTAGCCTGCGACATAAACCACTGGTTGGTTTCATGCCCCCAGTATGGTTTGCTGATATCCGTAGCCGTGTTGGCGACATACAAACCTTCTGCTTTTTCGAAGTAAGGCATAGCCGCCTTTTTTCCACCACCAAACATTTTTGGAGTAAAAAACTTGCTGATGCCGCGCAGCAGGTAAATACGCGGGTTATCCGCGTTCATCTCTTTCGCCTTGTCCAGGTTTTCGTCAAATATCTTGCCGTATTTCTGCCAGCGGTTTTTGGGGTCTACACCCAGGCGGGCATTGGCAATCATGGCTTTTACTACATGCGTTTCATCATTGTCTTTACCCAGAAGGCTTACCGCATCGGCAATGTAGGTATCGGCTTCATCCAGCCAGGCATCTTTCTTTGCTGCTTCCGGCTCGTTGTAGGTCAGGCCGACCTTTGCATAAGCAGCGTAGTAGGCTCCCAGCCACTCTTTATCGAACTTTTTGGCGATCAGGTTTAACTTGTTGCTGGCTTCCAGCTTTTTCTGCTGGTTTTGCGTCGTGTCATACGCCATAAAGGTCTTTTGCAGGGCCTCTGTAAAGTTTTGGGCCATAGCAGATACGCTCATAATGATAGCGGTTGCGGCCAGTACAATTGTTTTTTTCATTTTTTTTATTTGTAAAGGTTAGATTATAATTCGTCTTTGTTGAACTCTGTAAGGGAAAAATTGACCCCGACAAAAAAGCTACGGTACAGTGCAGGCTTGATTTCGGTACGAGTGCTGCCATCTGCAGAATAGCGGTAACCAAAAATATTGTGCCGGTTCGTCACATTGTCTACACCAGCGTATACCACGCAAAACCACTTCTTCACGTGTGTAAGGTAGTTGGCAGTAAATGACAGGCTGTGGAAATCTGGTGTACGGTCAGCCAGGAAAACAGGATTGGTCATATTGTAGTAAGGCCGGCCGCTGGCATAACTATAGGTCATATTGATCTGTGTCTGCAGCTTCTCGATATAGTATTTCGAGATCAGGTTCAGGTTGTGGTCGGAAATAAAGGTGGGTGTGGCTTCCGCCAGGTAATTGCTGTACAGTCTGCGGGTATCGATATAGCTGTACGAGACCCAGTAGTCCAGGTTCTTGACCGACTTACGGTCACGCCAGAACAGCTCAAAGCCTTTGGCATAGCCGGAACCGGAATTGTCAATCGTGATGCCGCCCAGGTAATTCCGGAACTGGTTGGGGTTAAAGGACGTTACCCGCTCACGGACCAGCTGGCTGTATTCTTTGTAGTAGACCTCGGTACGCAGGGTGCGGTCCGACTTGTTCCACTGGTAATTGGCGATGTAGTGTACCGATTGCTGCAGCTTCGGGCGATATCCGTACAGCAGATACAGGTTATCCGGGTTCTGGAAAAACATACCCCCGGCTACGGCAAACTGGCCAAAAGTTCCTGCCCTCACCGCCGCTGAAAGACGCGGAGCGACGACATCCTGTTTCAGGAGTTCACTATGTTCGAAACGCAGGCCCGGTTTGATGGCCAGTTTCTTGCTGGGTTTCCACTCCCCTTCGGCGTAGGCGGCAAAACTGGTTTCGGTAAATCCGGGCGTGTAGGCAACGCCCCCTGTATTGAACAAACGCTTGTAGGAAAAGTGTTGCAGCTCTATTCCTCCCATCAGGTTGAAATAGCGGCTGATATCGTATTTCGACTCAAGGCGGTACTGGACGCGCTGATCTTTGTTCGTCATTTCAAAAG
>DATJDO010000385.1:0-3268 GCA_035497375.1 Chitinophagaceae bacterium
TTATTATATGCCGGGGCGGATTCCTGCCCGGCAAATGAAGGCCGCGATGGTGCATGAGCAAGTCCGGTTGACACACAGCGCCGTCTCTCTACATACTTATGATCCCCGGACCCGGACCTTCACCTTTCTGAACCGGACCAAGTCTTTCGGGAACGAAATAGACTGGACCTTTAAGGATTTCGGCCTTCTGTGGTCCTTTCACCTGCATTATTTCGATTGGCTTCTCTTTTCAGATATGAATGCAGAAAAAGGTTTAGATGAGATAGTTCAGTATATTGATAAACAGAACAAAGGTTATTTTTTTAATAATTCTTATATTGCCAGTTACAGAATTGTAAACTGGCTGCGCTTTTGCTTGCGCAGCGGAATCAGGGACGAGCGGGTTTTTGCCAGTTTGTACCGGCAATCGCGACGTCTGGCTGCCTTTCCTGAGTATGAACTGATGGGTAATCACCTGATGGAGAATGGTATAGCTCTGGTCTGGGCCGGTCTTTTCTTTTCAGATGAGTATTTGCTGAAGAAAGGGGAAGGTATCTTGTTGCAGCAGCTCCCGGAGCAAATACTGGAGGATGGTGTTCATTTTGAAAAATCATATGCTTATCATACCATTCTTTTAAAAAGATTACTGGAGCTTGCTGAGTATTATGCTTGCTTTTCAAAAAGCAATAATTTTTATAAAGAACTGATAGTAAGCTGTTCTAAAATGTTATCTCATGTTTTTGTTTTGAACAAAACTCATGATTTCCCCCCTATGTTCGGAGACAGTAATGAAGGGATGTGTGTCTCTGTTTTTGAATTAAAGAGTCTGGCACAAAATTTGCTTCTGAAAGTAGAGCAATTGCCGCTTGGTGTAAGTGGGATCCGGAGGTTAGATAGTGGCATTTGTACTTTGTTCTTTAATTTAGGAAATGTTGCAGCACCCTATCAGCCGGGGCATGCTCATGCCGATGCTTTTGCCTTTTGTCTGAATGTGGAAGGAGCGCCTTTGCTGGTCGATCCTGGTGTCAGTACTTATGAAAAAGGAGTAATGCGTAGCCGGGAACGCTCTACTGCAGGGCATAATACGGTGTTCGTGGCCGGAGCTGATTCTGCTGAAGTATGGGCTTCTTTCAGGATGGGGAGAAGACCTGAATGTAATTATTTAGTTGATAGCGACAATGTAGTTGATTGTGAGCACAATGGGTATTTTTATAATTTTGAAATAACACACCGTAGAGCTATCAGTATTGAAGAAAATAAGATCCGGCTCTGTGATTGTCTGAAAGGTTGGAAGGGGCAGGATGCCGGTATAGCATATCACTTTTACCCAGGCATTGAGCCGCAGCGTAAGGGAAACGGCTGGCAGGTAGAGAATGTACTGATCGAGATTGAAGGAGCGGAGACCCATGTTGAAGACTATCAATACGCTAAAGATTTTAATGTGACTGTGCCTGCACGGAAGATCGTCGGGAAGATCAAAAAAGAAACTATTAGAACCACTATTGTATTTTAGATGAACAAATTGATTGATATTATAGTAGGAGCAAGGCCGAATTTTATCAAAGTAGCTGCGATTATCAGGGAACTGGAGTCGCGCTCTTCTATTGGATCAGGTTTTACCTATCGCCTTATTCATACCAGCCAGCACTACGATACCAATATGAGTGGCGTATTTTTCGAAGAGCTGAATATGCCCTCACCGGATATTAATCTTAATGTCGGAGGCGTAGAAAGCTCCAAACAGATAGCAACAATTATTTCCCGGTACAGTAAAGTGCTGGAAGAATGCCGGCCGGATATGGTTATTGTTTCCGGTGATGTTAACTCAACGGTGGCCTGTGCGCTGGCTACCAAAAAGACAGATCCAAGTATTCCGCTCGTGCATGTGGAGGCTGGCCTGCGTTGTGGCGATAAGCAGATGCCCGAAGAGATCAACCGTATTTTGACAGATTCCATCACAGACTATTTCTTTACTACTTCAAGAACTGCTTCCGAAAATCTTGAACGTGAAGGTTTATTTAAATCAAAAATATTCTTTGTTGGCAATACCATGATCGATACTTTGTACAACAATGAGCGCCGATTTAAAAAACCTCCTTTCTGGGACATCTTCGGACTGCAGAATAAGAACTATTTCGTGCTCACTTTACACCGGCAGGCTAACATTTCAGACAAGAGTACATTGGATTGCCTGCTGCGTACCATTGGAGAAGCTGCTGAAGAGCGCCACGTCATTTTTCCGGTTCACCCGCATACGGCCAATATGATCAGTAATTTCGGTATCGTTGTTCCGGCCAATATTATTATGACGGAGCCACTGGGCTACCTTGAGTTTAATTACCTGGTTAAAAACGCATCCGCAGTGATCACCGATTCGGGTGGTATTTCAGAGGAGACAACCATTATGAACGTTCCTTGTATGACCCTAAGGAACAATACAGAGCGCCCGGAAACCTGTACTATAGGAACCAATATGTTGCTTGGTAACCATCCCGGAAATATCTATAAAGCTTTTGAACTGTTGAAAGCGGGCCAGTGGCAGTTGGGCAAAAATCCCGAATACTGGGATGGAAAGGCTGCCGAACGTATTGTAGATGTTTTGACTGCCATATTACTGCAGGATAATGGGGCTCCCCAGGCCCATACTCAATTGACATCGAAAGAGTTTGGACATATTAAATACAATACAATTTTCTTGAATTGATAATGAGTTTTTGGTTGCATAAACCAATTTTGATGATATCTTTGCAAAAGAAATAAAAAGTGTTGTTGTTGCAAATTCCCTAATATTCTATGGAGTCATTTTTACCAGAAATAAATAAATATGTACTCTGTATTGTAGCGTTTATGGCGGCTATGCTGCTGTGTATGAGCGCTATTCCCCGGATTATTTATATCAGCAAAAAGAAGAAAATTTTCGATCAGCCCGATAGTGACCGCAAGGTGCACAAAGAAGTAATCCCCAACCTGGGGGGTATTGCCATTTTCCTTGGATTTTCTGTGGTGGCTTCACTTTTTGTCAACCCCGCAGAATTTGATCAATGGGGTTTTATCATAGCAGCTTCGCTGATTCTTTTTATTACCGGCATCAAGGATGATCTGATCAATGTCAACCCTTCAAAGAAATTTATCGCCCAAATCGCTGCTTCCACGATTGTGGCCTGGCTGGCAGACTTCAGGTTGGATAACCTGCATGGTTTTTTGGGTGTACATGAATTGCCCTATACCTTAAGTCTGGTGGTGACGATCGTAGGATGCACTTTTGTCAGCAATGCCTTTAATCTGATTG
>DATJDO010000386.1:0-7789 GCA_035497375.1 Chitinophagaceae bacterium
TTACTGCATACGTGGGTTTACTACAATCCGCTTGGCCTGAGTATCGCTGCAGGTGCAGGATTTGCCATCATCGATACCATCCTGTATACGGATGATTATATGGGTGGCGGAGGTATTGCGCATTACAGCCTGGGTAAAGATACCGTGACCGTGCTGGGTACAACAAGTGATGCTAAATTTTCCGGTGCAGACGATTTCGGTACTGCTTCTTCAGTACAACCCGTGGTTCGTATCAAAGCAGCTCCAGGTAACAGGTTGTGCCTGGGCACAGAACCGGTTACTTTTACGACAACCACGATAAAAAGTGGAACCGCACCTGTATTCCAGTGGCGGGTAAACGGGAGTCCCGTAGGAGGAAATACACCGAGCTATACGTACTCCCCGGCTAATGGCGACCAGGTTTGCTGTATCATGACCAGTAGTGCTTCCTGTGCCGATCCCGCTACCGTGAGCAGCGATACCATCAAAATGGCTGTTTACGATCCTTTAAAGGCACCCACAGTGGTTTCTCCTTTATATTATTGCCGCTGGGTAGGGGCGCCTCCGCTTACGGCCAAAGTGTCCACTGCCGGAAATAAACTGTACTGGTATACTGCAGCTACGGGAGGTGTAGGCAGTCCAACAGCCCCGTCTCCGGCCACAAGTGCATCCGGTACCTTTACCTATTATGTTTCGGAAGGAAATGGTGATTGTGAAAGCCCGAGAACGGCACTCAATGTAATCATCTATGATGCTGTTACGATCAGCGATGTGAGCTCCGGTTCTCCGACTACCTGCGGTGGCCTGGATGGTTTTATCAAGTTTAAAACAAACAAGGCGCTGGAAGTATACAAAGTGAACTATGATAAGAATGGTTTGCCACAGCCAACGCTTACGTTCACCTCCGATGTTTCCGGTTATATTACAATGATGGGCCTGGGCAACGGTACGTATACTGCGATTACCATTACCAACTCATTAGGCTGTGTAAGCCCTCCCTTCTATGGTCCGATTGTGCTGAAAGGCCCTGTAGGCCCAATGCCGGCAGTTAGCAACAATGGCCCTGTATGCGAAGGGGATCTGGTACTGCTGTCTACTGGTATTGTAGCGGGTACGACCTACGACTGGAAGGGTCCTGATGGTTTTTCCTCTACGGATCACAACCCTTCTTTTACAGCTACCGAAACCTCATCAGGAACCTATACGCTGGTGACAACGCGTGACGGCTGTGAGTCCGCTCCTGCAAGCACCACGCTTGTGGTGGCCAAGCTGCCTAAGAAACAAAACCTCCCTGACCAGATTATTTGCGAGGGTTCCGACCTTTTTGTGGAACAATACAAAGAGTTGAATACGGAGTATGAATGGACCAACGATGGGGGTGATTTTAGCGTCAGCGCTCCTGTTTTATCGCGCAAGAACCTGCAACTGAATCAGGGGGGAGCCTATTTGCTGAAAGCAGAAAATGAGTTTGGCTGTGTGATGCAGGATACAATCCTTGTGGTGGTTGATCCGAAAACGACCTTATCCGTTTCGAAAGATACGTCCATCTGTCTCAGAGATACGATTACACTGGTAGCGGTGAGCAATACACAATCCGTCTCGTGGACACCTGCGAAAGGGATCAATGCAAACACCAAGACACCTCGTGTCAGTCCTGTGGAAAACACGACCTATACGGTAGTGGCAAAATCGGACCACGAAGCGTGTAAAGATGTCTCTGCCCAGGTGAGTGTGCGTGTGTTGTCTCTTCCTGAAGTATCGGCATTGGATACGACAGTGCGCATGAATATACCTTACCAGATCGTCCCTGTTTATTCTTCCAATATTGTCCAGTGGCAGTGGGTCCCCTCCGACAGCCTGAGCTGCAGCAATTGTGCGACACCGACCTTCAATTCCAGCAAAGAGATGAGCTACACGGTGAACGTGAAGAGCAGCGAAGGTTGTGTGAATACAGACCAGGTGACGGTAAAGGTATTCTGCGACGGTGCGAATGTGACGATGCCGAATGCGTTTACGCCGAACAGCGATGGTGTGAACGATGTGTTCTACGTACGAGGTCAGGGTTTTACGGTGAAGAGCTTTACTATTTACAACAGGCTGGGTCAGCTGGTGTTCAGCCGCGAGAACTTTCATCCGAACGATATGAAGTATGGTTGGGATGGAACGCAGAATGGTCAGCTGGTGACTGATGTGGCGGGCTTTGTGTACACGCTGGAAGCAGTGTGTCTGAACAGTACGAATGCTCCGATGCTCATCAAAGGAACAGTACTGATGATTCGCTAATCCTTGATTTTGATGTTTACAGTATTGAATGGCCGCAACAATCGTTGCGGCCATTCTTATAATCCTACCCCGATCTGTATGCCACCATTGCGCATTTCCAGGCCGGTTTGGAATTCTTTGGTCATATAGGATTGGTAATATTCCAGGTACACATTCCCCAGTTTCGCAACAATGCCCCAGTTGTTGCGGAATACAGCCCGCGAGATTTCGGATGATGTAAGGGTATAGGGACTTTGTTTGTTGAACAATCCGCCCTGTAGTGTGGCATCGTAAGCCACGAAGTTGATTTCAGGATGATCATAAATATACAGCTGGATGCGCTTGTTCCTGATGCGAAAGGACGCGTAGGGATTGTTGAACAAACCGGCCATAAAGGTCAGGCCACCGTTTACTTTAGTGGTCACTGTGCCGGCTTTTGCCGAAGCGGTAGCTGAAATGTGTCCGTATTGTCCCAGTTGCAGTACCTGCTTTTCATAGCTCAGTTGGTAATTGAGCAAAAGATCGTTGGCGACTTGGTTGGGCCAGCCCTGGGGCAAGGCATTGGGCGTGTGTTCGTGGATGTAGGTTTGCATATCACCGGCACCGGCCCAGGGTCCTATGACACCAATACTCAGGGCGCTCGCCCATCGCTGCTTATGAAATGTATCTGTCGCTATAGTAAATGACTTCAGGGATAGGGTTCCGGCAAACGGTCTGTCTCCATACAATATGTGTGCCGGCACGTAGTCTGTCGGGGTGTAACCGTTATGTTCCGCTGCCAGTCCATACTTTACCTGCCAGGTAGCAGGTTGGAGCAAGATGAGGGTAACCGGATTTTTCTTCAAAGCCGGATGGGTTAATTCAAGCAGGATGCTTTGGGTAAGGTAATAGTCCGTGGCGGTAAAGTAGTCGTTGCCATAATTTAGCCGTATACAGGACTCCTTGTTGATGTTCCGTTCGATACCATTATTGTCTACGGCCTGCGCCCTGCTGTTTTGTGCCGCCAGCAATGCCATAAAAATATAGATCAGTAATTTTTGCATGGTATCATATACGGGTTTCCGGGCGGGGGAGTTTGCACAGGCAATCAATAGTGGGGCATCATGGATCATATTTCCTTGTTTTACGCTTCCGTTCGTTCTGTTACCGGACAAAATAAATGCCGTATTTTGCAGGAAATTGATCGGCTATGGAATTTAGTGCACAGCAGCTTGCAGACTTATTAAAGGGTCGGATAGAGGGGAATGCAACCGTAAAGGTGAGTCAGCTCTCTAAAATAGAAGAAGGGGTTCCCGGTTCTGTTTCGTTCCTGGCCAACCCGCTGTATACACAATATATATACGGAACAAAAGCTTCCCTGGTAATTGTCAATGACAGCCTGGAGCTTACAGCGCCCGTATCCTGCACTTTGCTGCGTGTACCCAGCGCAGAGCAGGCTTTTGCCAAATTGCTAGAACTGTATAACCAGGTCAAACTGAATAAAACCGGTGTATCCACCCAGGCGTATATTTCCGAATCTGCACAGGTAGGCGACAATATTTATGCTGGTGCATTTACCGTGATCAGTGATGGGGCAAAGATCGGCAACAATGTAAAGATCTACCCGCAGGTGTACATCGGGGATAATGTGGTGATCGGCGACAATACCACCTTATTTGCCGGGGTAAAAGTGTATTCGGATTGCGTGATCGGGAAAGACTGCATTATTCATTCCGGTACCGTGATCGGCAGCGATGGTTTCCGCTTCGCTACCGGTGAAAATGCCCAGAAGATTCCGCAGATCGGTAATGTAGTTATAGAAGATAATGTAGAACTGGGTGCCAATTGTGCTATTGACAGGGCTACACTGGGCTCAACCATTCTGCGCAAAGGCGTTAAGTTCGATAATTTCATCCACATCGCCCATAATGTGGAGGTAGGTGAAAACTGTTATTTTGCCGCACATACGGTAGTGGCGGGTTCAACCAAAATTGGGAAAAACTGTATGACCAGCGGCCAGGTAGGAATCGTAGGGCATTTGCAGGTTGCGGACGGCACTATTGTTACTGCCCAGTCGGGCCTGTCGAAAAGTGTGACCAAAAGCGGGGAAGTGCTGATGGGCTCACCGGCCTTTGATGCCAATAAATACCGGAAAGCCTTTATTCATTTCCGGAACCTCGATGCGCTGGCACAAAGAATTAATGCCCTCGAAAAACAATCCAAAGAACAATAAATGAGTGACAACAAAAAAAGCAACCGGGAACTCATGCAGTACGCTGGCCTGGCCACACAATGGCTGGTGATGCTGGGTCTTGCACTTTGGGCCGGTATGGCGATCGATAAAAGAATCAGCGAAAATGCACGCCTTTTTACGATCGCCCTTCCTTTGCTGGCCCTCATTATTTCACTCTGGCAACTGATTAAAAAACTGAACCAACCTAAGAAATGAAGAAATTTTATTTGCTGTTGATTATCGGGCTCTGCGTGTTGCTTTTTGCCGTGATTGCTGCGTTGTCACCACAGTTTCCGGACTATGATAAAGCGGCTTTGATGGTGGCTAATGTAGTGCTGGCTCTGCTCGGTATCGGGGCCTACCTGATCATGCAAAAGAAACTGAAGGAAGACCGGGCGCAGGCTTTTGTGAACGGAGTATACTCGGCAAGCCTGTTGCGTCTGATGGTTTGCCTGGGAGGTATCTTTATTTACGCCTACACCAATCGCGACCACCTGCACAAACCAACGGTATTTGCCATGATGGGTATGTATGTAGTGTACACTTTCCTGGAGACGATAACCATGAGCAAAGCCGCAAAAAAATAATTACGAGAGACTATGAAAAAGGAACGGCCTTTTTCGGAACTGATTCCCTATTTGCCCCCGAATACCTTTGATCAGATAGCGCCTTATTTTCAGGATCATACCATTCACCTGACGCTGACCCGTGACCGGAAAAGTGTATTGGGCGATTATCGCCGGCCGCACGGGAACATACCGTATCATCGGATAAGTATCAATGCTTCGCTGAATGCCTACAGTTTCCTGATCACGCTGCTGCATGAGCTGGCGCATATGTTTGTCTTTCTGAAACACAGGGACCGGGTCATGCCGCATGGCGTGGAATGGAAAATGCAGTTCAGGGATATGCTGGTGCCTTATATCGGGAAGAACTTTTTCCCTCCCGATATTGAAAAGGCACTGGTTGCTTACCTGGCCAATCCCAAAGCCAGCACCTGTACCGATACCAACCTGTACAAAGCGTTGTATCGCTATTCGCAGAATAAGGATGGCTGGACGCTGCTGGAAGATCTGCCGCTGGGCACTTCGTTTATAATCGATACCGGTAAAGTATATACCCTTATGGAAAAACGACGTACCCGGTACCGCTGCCAGGAACAAGATTCGGGCCGCATGTATTTATTCCCGCTTATATATGAAGTGAAGCCCTTGCCATGACCATTATCAGGATTACTGATGATGTTAATGTCCTTAAAAATGAATTATAAACTTTATCTTTGCAGCTTATGTCATTACCTAAGTTTTCCAAAGCGCGCAATTCGTTCAGCCATGAATTGAAAGAGCGTGTTCACCAATACTTTGAAGAGAATAAAATTGCCAGTACAGGCAATGCGGAGTTATATTTTAAAGCGATTTTTCTGCCGCTTTTATACATTGCCACCTATATTCATATCGTTTTTTTTACACCCCCGGCGGTTTGGGCTTTGCTGGAGTGTGCTTTCCTGGGCCTAGTAGTTGCCGCTATCGGTTTTAATGTGATGCACGATGGCGGACATGGCAGTTTCAGTACAAAACCCTGGCTGAACAGGATCGCATTTTTTTCACTCAATATTCTTGGTGGCAGCGCCTTTATGTGGAATATGAAGCACAATGTGATCCATCACGCCTATACCAATATTGATGGTCTGGACGATGATATTGATGCAAAGCCTTTCCTGCGTATGGCACCCACACAGCCAAAATTGGGGATGCATAAGTACCAACACATTTATTTTTGGTTTTTATATTCCCTGCTCTATATGTTCTGGGTGTTCTTTACCGATTATAAAAAGTATTTCAGAAAAAAAGTGGGTGAGATACCGCTTAAAAAGATGAGCACGCAGGATCATGTTATTTTCTGGGCTTCCAAAGCATTTTTTTATTTCTATATTATTGTTTTCCCAATCATCAAATTCGGGTTCCTGCCCTGGCTGGCCGGCTTCCTGGCCCTGGCCCTGACAGGAGGCTTTGTGTTGAGCATTGTATTCCAGTTGGCGCATACTGTTGAGGATGCCAGCTTCCCCGTACCGGATGCCCTTACCCACAAAATCGAAGATGAGTGGACGGTGCACCAGTTGAAAACCACAGCCAATTTTGCGACGAACAATAAAATTATCTGCTGGTATGTAGGCGGACTGAACTTCCAGGTAGAGCATCACCTGTTTCCCAAGATTTCACATGTGCATTATCCCGCTATCAGTAAGATTGTGAAGCGCACCTGTGAAGAGTTTGGCGTAGGCTATATCGAATACCCCAGGATGGTCAACGCTATTGCATCACATGTATCCTACCTGCGTGCTGTAGGCCAGGCTCAATAATCTAACTGCAAATTATTATTTCGGAATGCATTTTTCGGAAGTCGTAGGCCAGGCGACAGCAAAGGAACACCTGTTGGGTATGTGGCAGCAAAACCACTTGCCGCACGCACTGATGATCTGCGGGCAGGAAGGGACCGGCGGCTTACCGATGGCGCTCGCCCTGGCGCAATACCTGCTTTGCGAACAAAAAACGGCCTCTGATGCTTGCGGTCAATGTGCCAATTGCAGCAAGGTGGCAAAGATGGAACATGCCGATCTTCATTTTTCTTTCCCTACCATTAAAGACTCCGATAAGAAAAAGGAAGCTTTAAGCGATAATTATATTAAAGAATTCAGGAAACTGATTCGCCAGCAAGCCTACAGTACCACATTTGACTGGTTGCAGTATATCAATGCAGAAAATAAACAAGGCAATATTTCGGCGGAAGAATGCAGGGCGATCATTGAAAAACTAAGTCTTAAAGCCTATGAGGGCGGGCAGAAGATTATGATCATCTGGCGCCCCGAATACTTTGGAAAAGAAGGCAATATCCTTTTGAAACTCATAGAAGAACCACCCGCGGATACGGTCCTCATTATGGTGGCAGAGTCTGCAGAGAGCATTCTGCCGACGATCCTGTCCCGGGTGCAATTGATCCGCCTGTTACCCCTTACCCCTGTACAGATCAGCAATGAGCTGTTGCGCACGCAGCAGCTGGACGCAGCCAAAGCCCAACAGCTGGGGCTCCTGGCAGATGGTAGTTTTTCGGCTGCCCTGAGCCTGCTGGAACATATAGAGATAAAATGATTGGGGGAAATTTCCCATTTATGTTTTTTAATTAAAACAAGTATAGGTAAAATTAAAAGAGAAAGACTCATGAGAACAAAATAAACAGGATAATAATGCTTACTCATTTCTTCAAAAGATACTCCGCTGATTCTCAAAATGGAATAGCTTACGCTTAGAACTAGAAAAGGGACAATCAGCCCAATAAGTA
>DATJDO010000387.1:0-3424 GCA_035497375.1 Chitinophagaceae bacterium
GACCAGACAAAAAAAGCCATTACGGCCATCCGCGAAAACCGCATGGCCGATTTTATCTGCACTGTGCTGGTTTATTACGACAAGGCCTATCACAAAGGCTTGAGTATGCGGGCGCAGGAAAAGGTGTTTCTGCTGGAAGATGCCGGGGCCTCTGGCAATACGCTGCTTTCCTTTGCCCAAACGATCAATTTATAAACAACAAGCAATAATGGACCATACGTACAAACTCACCCAATACTCGCACGGCGCCGGTTGCGGCTGCAAGATCAGCCCTGCCGTACTCGACAAGATATTACACAGTAGTAATCCCATTGTACCCGATGCGCGCCTGCTGGTCGGCAACGACAAACGCGATGATGCAGCGGTACTTGACCTGGGTAATGGTACCGCGCTGATCTCTACTACGGACTTCTTTATGCCGATCGTAGACGATGCTTTCGACTTTGGCCGTATAGCCTCGGCAAATGCCATCAGTGATGTGTATGCCATGGGGGGCAAACCTGTACTGGCTATTGCCATATTGGGCTGGCCGATCGACAAATTACCACCCGAAGTGGCGCAGCAGGTATTGGAAGGCGCACGTGCCATTTGCGCAGAAGCGGGTATTACCCTGGCCGGCGGACACAGCATTGACTGCCCGGAACCTGTATTCGGACTGGCAGTAAACGGCCTGGTAGACATACCGGACCTGAAACAAAACTCCAGTGCAGAAGAAGGCTGCCAGCTATACCTGACCAAAGCCTTGGGCGTGGGCATCTTGTCTACAGCCCAGAAGCGGGGACTGCTGCGGGAAGAAGATGCGGCTATCGCGCTGCACAGCATGACCACTTTGAATAAGATTGGCGCTTTGCTGGGCAAACTGGAGGGCGTCAAAGCCCTCACCGATGTAACCGGTTTCGGGCTATTGGGACACCTGAGCGAAATGTGCAGCGGGAGTGGACTTTCTGCCACAATAGAGTTTGACAAAGTACCGGTTATCGATTCGCTGCCTTATTACCTCGGGCAGGCTTGTTTTCCCGGAGGCACCACACGCAACTGGAATAGTTATGGCCAGTATATCAGCCCCATAAGCGAGCAGCAAAAATACATCCTTGCCGACCCTCAGACCAGCGGAGGATTATTGGTTGCAGTATCCGGACGCAAAACGCAGGAGTTTGAACACTTTATGCAGGAACAGGGTTTCGATCTGCAGTCTTTCGGACGGCTTGAAGCGCAACAGCCGGACGCACCACTCATCAATGTAATATAAACAGGTAATCCTTGTGTTTGTAAAAGGGTATATTTTCTTTGTAAAGCTCGTTAACAGATTGCTAATCACTAAAATTATGGCCTTCAAGCCTAATTATGTGCGGATTTTACCATCTGATTGGGTTTTTACTCCTAATTTTGCCTCCGTCTTTTTTCAAAAAATGAAAGGCAGACCAAAGTGAGCAAAAATGCCAACAAGGTTTCCGCAGCCGGACTTTTAATTGCGCTTGGAATTATTTACGGAGATATCGGAACTTCTCCCTTGTATGTGTTTAATGAGATCTGCGAAGGCAAGGTCATTTCCGACCTGCTAATCATCGGCAGCCTCTCCTGCGTCATCTGGACGCTAACCCTGCAAACAACCATTAAGTATGTGAGCCTGACCTTGCGTGCAGACAACCGTGGGGAAGGTGGTATCTTCTCGCTGTACGCCCTGGTGCGACGGCACGGTAAGTGGGCGGTGATCCTGGCCATGATCGGTGGGGCTGCCCTGCTCGCCGATGGAATGATCACCCCACCGATTTCGATCACGTCTGCGGTAGAAGGGCTGAGGAATATCCCCAGCCTGCGTTTTATACCGGATGGGCTTATTGTCCGCATTGTATTGGTGATCCTGATTGCACTGTTCGTTTTCCAGCAATTTGGCACGGCCTGGATCGGCAAGATGTTTGGGCCTATTATGCTGGTGTGGTTTACCATGCTGGCGGTACTGGGCCTGTCGCACATCAGCCTGGACTGGAGCATTTTAAAAGCATTTAATCCGCTATATGCCATAGAATTACTGACACAATACCCGCAGGGTTTCTGGCTGCTGGGTGCGGTGTTCCTATGTACCACAGGGGCAGAAGCTTTGTACTCTGACCTGGGGCATTGCGGCCGCAGCAATATCCGTTATTCCTGGGTGGGTGTCAAGATTTGCCTGCTGCTGAACTACCTGGGCCAGGGTGCCTACCTGCTCACCCATCGTGGGGATGTGTGGAGTTCTTCTTTATCCAACCCCTTTTATGCCATCGTACCGCAGTGGTTTATGCCTTTTAGCATTGCGATCGCCACCATGGCCGCCATCATTGCCAGCCAGGCCCTGATCTCCGGTTCCTTTACACTGATCAGCGAGGCGGTAAAAATGAACCTCTGGCCCAAGATGCGCATCCTCTACCCTACGGTAGAAAAGGGTCAGTCTTACATTCCCGGTATCAATATGCTGTTGTTTGTGGGCTGTGTGATCATGGTACTGTATTTCGAAAAATCGGCGAATATGGGTGCGGCTTACGGCCTGGCGATCACGATCTGTATGATCATGACCTCCATCCTGTTTGCTTATTATATGTTTATCAACCGGGTGAATACGATCGCTATCGGGGCTTACCTGGTCGTGTTTCTGACCATTGAGTTTTCTTTCCTGATCGCCAACCTGAAAAAATTCCCGCATGGTGGTTATGTGACCCTGGTCGTAGCCGGCCTGCTGTTCCTGTGCATGTTTGTCTGGTACCGCTCGCGCAAGATCAAAAACCGTTACGTGGAATTTGTGCGCCTGGACGATTATGTAAATATTCTGCAGGAGCTGAGCAATGATAAATCAATACCGAAGTACGCCACGCACCTGGTATACCTGACCAGTGCCGACAACCCCAAGGAGATCGAACACAAGATCATTTACTCCATCCTGATCCGTAAGCCTAAGCGCGCCGACATTTACTGGTTTGTGCATGTGAATGTGATGGATGATCCGTATACAATGGAGTATTCGGTGCAGACGGTGATCCCGAATGAGATCATCCGCATTGAGTTCCGCCTGGGTTTCCGCATTGACCAGCGCATACAGATGATGTTCCGCAAGGTGGTGGAAGACATGGTGAACAATAAAGAAGTGAATATTGTCAGCCGTTACGAGTCCCTGAGCAAGAACAATGTAAAAGGCGATTTCCGCTTTATTGTCATCGAGAAATTCCTGTCGCTGGAAAATGAACTGCCGCTGTACGAACGCCTGATTATGCGCGGCTATTTCTTCCTGAAAAAATACAGCTTGTCGGAAGAAAGAGGCTTCGGGCTTGATCCTTCGGATGTGACACTGGAGAAATTCCCCCTGGTCATCAAAGCATCCAGCTTTAATAAACTATTGCGGAAAGACTAGCTTGTAGGAACCATTAAGGGACATTAAGTAACAACGAGGCCCTAC
>DATJDO010000388.1:0-3951 GCA_035497375.1 Chitinophagaceae bacterium
TTCATTTCCATGCTCCGGCCACTATGCCGCAGGTGCTTTCGGCCTTGGGCAATGCGGGGATCAATGTGGTGTACATCCGCAACATTTCCAAATCCACGAGAAGGTTCTTTGTTACCGCATAAATTCATCGTCTTCAAATTCCGCACCTGATATGTTGTTCAAAAAATTAAACACACGCTTGCTGGAAGACTATCCTCTGTTGTGGAACATGAGGCTACCCGGCATCCTCGGTGTACTGGTTCTGTTTCATATCGTGCACTTCTGCACCGGCTATGGCCTGTACACCGGCGTTGAGGATATGGGTTGGGAAAGCCCCACCGGCATGTACTTTTCAACCAGCTTCTCTTTGTTTTCCATCATTGGATCCTGTGTTATTTTTATCCTGTGGCTGAACAGGGTATTCCGCAACAATGCATTCAAAAGCTTCTACCCGGTCAGCAATACCCAGCTATACGGGCAGTTCTGTATCATACTCCTGGTGTGCTTCCTCAATATCAGCGGTTATTATTCTTTTACTTCAGGCTACGTAGCCCATGCGCGCAACAACACCAGCAACAGTGCCAATGAAAAAGACATCGAACTGTACAACAGGGTGATCTGCTTCCTGCAGAACAAGGAAGACTACAGGATAGATAACCGTTGCAGCCCTTATCCCTTCCCCCTGACCAAGAAGTATGTCAGCGATGTTGCTATACGGAATGGCAAAGACTCACCAGACGATTATTATTACGTATCCCGGGACGGGCAGGCCTACAGCAGCCGGCAGGTGGACTCCATCGCCGGCGGGCAGCAGTACGCTTATCTTAATTTCTGCAACAACTACGCCGTCATCGTACCGGAACAGGGTTTTCGTTACGCGTCCCAAAACCGCTACGAGCAAGGACTTGCCGAGTACAGTCCTCATGTCCTGCTCCGGGACCCGCAAAAGCTGAAGGCGGACATGAAAGCCTTCCTTGCCCTATGCGCAAGAAACAAGGTAGGCTACAAGCTGGATGCCGACGACTGGTTCAACTGGGTGAACAATCCCCCGTATTACCCGGTGCGGTATACCATCTATCAGAAGTATTACGCCCCATCGCGCTATGCCTCTGCCGGCCCGGATCTTACTGCAGAGACCGCCTTACAGCTTAACCCTAAGGGATATTTTGTTGAGGTGCAAAAACTACGCTCCATCCTGCAGCATACACAAAAAGCGCATGAATACTCTTACGAAAGCGGACCGCTGCTCGGCATGCTGTATGCCGCACTGAGCATCGCGCTGCTGATCTTCAGCTTCCGGGCTACCTCGCGCCGCATATGGATGATCTCCCTGGTGGGCAGCGCATTGCTGGGCCTGGTAATCGGGGCATTCACGGCTGTACTGGCCTTTGGCGGCGGCAAGGAAGGCATTCTTTATTTTTACCTGTTGATCATTGCCGCCTTCCTGGTCATTCACCTTATCAGTACCGGCAAGACGATATCCGGCGTGGCACTCAACTGGTTTACCTGGTTCCTGCCCCTGGTCTCCACCATTATCCTCGGCCTGACTGAAAGTAAAAATTACCAGCATACGACCATCAACGGTGTGCAGCAATGGACAGATCCCTGGATCTTTGACCACCTGGAATTGTATTTCCTGATTTGCCTCCTGATTTACCTCCTTACGTTATGCTTTGTGCTGGTGCCGCGGTACCGGAAGTGGCAGGCCATGCCCGAAAACTAAACGACAAAAAACGGCGGAACGATATCGTTCCGCCGTTTTTTGTGTACTGCTGTTGTTGTTGTCGAACTACAGGTTTGATCGACCAGGCTGGTCTTCAAAGACTGCGTCAGCCTGATTGCTATTGAGCAATAACAATTTTATTGGTGTACACAGACCCGTCTTTGCAGCTTGTACGTACCAGGTACAGCCCGTTTTCAGGGTTTTTCAATTCCAGCCTGCATGTATTGGAACTTAGCGGGTGAATGTTAGCTGCATATTGCTTGCCGGTCATGTCTGTCACAACAATGCCGGCGATCTCGCTGCCCTCCAGTACCACCAGTGTAAACACGCCGGTATTGGGATTGGGATACACACCAGGCCTGGCCCCTCCTCTTAATGCAGGGTTAGCTGTTATGTCTTCTTTCATAAGGTCATACACCACACGCGGGGGATCACATTGGCCCGTAAAGAAACAAAGCGTGTTCTGCGCCAGGCGGGCGGCTTTTCCCTGGAAGCTGGCTGCCATGCGGCTGAGTTCGGCGATTTCCCCTGCCTGCAGGGTTTGCACCTTCCCAGTATTGCCCGTAATGGAGAGCAGATAGCGGTTGAACAACCCAAACTCCTGTACATCCTTTGCTGTCCTTATCAACTGGTAGTTGCCGGAATACTGCTCCAGGGAATCGAGTGCTGCAATCGCTGCATTGATATTGTTTTGGCTGAAATACGCATGCACCAGGTCCATATCCTTCAATTCGCGGTCATTGTCGCGAATCAATTGTGCAACATCCATCCAGTTGATGGCAACACTGTCTGTCAGCAAAGTGCTGACGGCAAGGTTCTCCAGGGCATTCTTTTTTTCAGTCAGCGTCACAATGCTCATTTCCTTTTTGCCCCGCTCCGTGGTGGCCGTTGTACGTGCTTTTTCAATATCCCTAAGGTAAGGGGCAGGCATATTGAAAGCTCCTGCATTCAGTGTTTGCATCAGTGCTTTGTCTGTAGTGGCCTCAATATTCGCAAGAAGCAGGTCGCGGTACCAGTCACGCGGATAAACAGCCGCATCTGTTTGTCCCAGCTGTTCCAGCAGGGATGCAGACAGGTAGGGGCTTTCGCTCATCAGGGTTTTATGTATCACAGCACGGTTGCTCTCATTGATACCAGCAAGCAGCTCATACAGTTGCGGCCGGTTGCCTTTGCTTAATAAATCCTGTAGTGCATTCGTCTGATCCGAAATGGCAGAACCGATGTTTTTGATCACACTCCGCACCGGGTCGCTACCGTCCGGGGCAACACGACTCAACTCCTTACTGATCTCCCCTATAGTGGGCTCAAAACTTGAAGGGCATTTTTTCGTAGTACTGCTCCATATTTCCGTTACATTTCCTGAAACCTCTGTGGGCTTTTCTGCTGATGTATTGTAGTAATACTTCATTACATCCAGGTCTATATGGTTGATGTGCCGGTCGTAGATGGGTACCCCCGAAGTAATACTGGATGAGAAAATATTTCCTGTTGGGGCCGATGCCGAGCCCTGCATCAGTTTTACGCCTTCCCCATCCGGTGCGCTGGAGTAGGAAGCAACAAAGTCCATAAGGTCATACCTGCCATTGGCCATTTCATTACATTTCCAGCTCAGGCCTTTGCTGTTGGCATCGGACAGGTCATTGGAGTTGAAACCGTTTGCGTAGTTATTTTCGGTGAGTCCGTTAAATTTATTCCGGTACACTACATTATTTTCCTGACCCGAATTGTAGATCGCCGTTCCCGAGCCACCCAGGCTGTGGGTATTGCCAAAGAGATTGCCCTCTATGGTATAACCTGTGGCATTGCGAAACACCAGTTGTAGCATGGTCGGGTTTTCCAGGTGGTAGTTCGTGTTCTTATCAAATTTATTGCGGGTAATCACAACGTTGTCCATAGCATCTACCAATACCCCGGTGGCGCAGTTTTCAAATTTGGCATGATCCACTTTTATGGGGAACAGGGTATTGGAGCTCATGGCCTGGATACCGTTTTTCAGATTGCTGAAGGTAGAAACAATATAATCCGTCTCGTCATAGTAATGATCAACATTGGGGGCGGATGGGGTGCCCGGATTCAGATCAATGCCAACCACAGTATACCCGGCATCAAGCGACCCGATACCGTCCGGCCGGTACGCCTGGGTACCCGTTCTGTTGTCTGCAAAACTGCAGCCCTGGATCATAACGCCATTGACATGAAAGAGCGAGATGCCGCAGCTGATGTTGTCCGGGCTTTTGTAATTATCGTCC
>DATJDO010000389.1:0-6020 GCA_035497375.1 Chitinophagaceae bacterium
TGTTTTTGTTGAAATTTTTTTGATTTTCGACCCAACGTTTTAAATTGATTCTGCGTCTATTATACCAGAACGCAGCAAACAAGTAAATAACCCGCTCACGAAATATATCCCTATTATTTTTACGAAGCCCCTCATTTACTCGAAACCGGCGCTGCCGGCGTTCACCTGAAAACACCCCTATACCTTATCACAGCACCCTCTATGAGCGGTGCTTTGGTATTTTAAGTAGATACCTCATTAAAAAAGGCACAAACCATAAGTTTGTGCCTTTTTACGATGCATTATAGAAAGTCTACTGGATTTTATAGAAATAGGGAGATGATACCGTAGACGCCTGCAGCCATTACAGCGCTTACAGGAATAGTAAGGATCCAGGCCCACAGCAGGTTGATGGTAACGCCCCAGCGTACGGCGGAAAGCCTCTTGGTAGCGCCTACCCCGATAATAGAACCGGTGATCGTATGCGTGGTACTGACCGGTATCTTCAGCATTTCGGTAATGAATAGGGTCAGGGCACCGGCTGTTTCAGCAGCAACACCTTCGAAAGGTGTTACCTTGGTGATCCGGGAACCCATTGTTTTGATGATCTTCCAGCCACCACTCATCGTGCCCAGGGCAATAACCGTGTAGCAGGACAAAGGTACCCAGTTGGGCATTTGGTCGAAACTGGTAATCTGGTTACCTGCAATCAGCGCAACAGTGATGATACCCATTACTTTCTGCGAATCATTACCGCCATGCCCGATACTGAAGGCGGCAGAAGAGACCAGCTGCATCCGTTTAAACCAGCGTTCGCTCTGTGCATAGTTCAGGCTGCTCAGAAAAAGAGTAAACAAAGAGATGCTGATCAGGATAAAGCCGATAAGCAGCCATTTTACGTTCTCCCCATACAGCATCAGGTTTACATATTCCGATTCAAAACGGGGTTGGAAGGTTGTATTCAGTGCCTTAAGCTCGTCTTTGCGGATCACGGAAAAGCTGATCGGACTGCCGTATTTGTGTGAGCGTAGTATTTTGTTGAACTCTTTGATGTCGGCAATCTTGTTGCCATCGATATCCAGGATCACATCACCCTTTTTCAGGCCCATCATCTGTGCGGGGGTTTTGTTCGGGATATCTTTAATTTCCAGGCCCTTTTCGGTCATTTCTGTTTTCTTGATCCCCATAATCTTGCTGCTGTTCGTCTCGAAAGAGTTGTACACAAAGAATACAGTGGCGGCAATAATCAGTATAGAAGCGATCTTGGGTAAAGCTCCTTTCCGGAAGGAATTGAGAAACCACAGGGAAATGATGAAGGCCATAATCATCCCTACCAGCGGGGCCAGGAAGATAAAGCTGGCAATCTTGGCAATAGTGCCCAATTCTATCGCATTGATACCGGCGTGTGCTATGGCTGCTCCGGCAAAGCCACCGATCAGGGTGTGCGAAGAACTGGAAGGGATACCAAACCACCAGGTCAGCAGGTTCCAGGCTATGGCTGCAATCAGACCAGCCAGGATCACCGGCAGTGTAATGTCTGCTTTATGCACCGTTTTGGCTATGGTGTTGGCTACACCGTGGTCTTTAAAAATAAAAAAGGCTGCAAAGTTGAAGAAGGCTGCCCATACTACCGCCTGGAAGGGAGAAAGCACCTTCGTTGAAACCACTGTGGCGATGGAGTTGGCCGCATCGTGAAAACCGTTGATATAATCGAATATAAGGGCAAGGGCAATGATGACTATCAGCAATGTCGTCATAAGGAAGATTTAAGAACCGGGAAGATTAAGAGTATTTGATAATAATGGATTCGATCACATTTGCGGCATCTTCGCATTTGTCGGTCACGATTTCCATGTCCTGGTACAGCTCTTTTCTTTTGATCAGTTCTATGGCATTGGTTTCTAAAAGGAATAATTGCTTGAGTGCTGTATCCAGCAAATCGTCCGCCTCATTTTCAAAGCTGTTCACCTTCACACAGGCTTCGGTAATCGCTTTCAGGTCTTTCATATTCCTCAGATCTTTGATGGCTACCTGCAGGGCCTGTACGGATTTGCTGATGACAATGGAGAACTGGCGCATCGTGTCGTTGATATCTTCGATGTTGTAGTTCACAATCCTTTTGGCAGAAGCCCAGATGAAGTCCGCCACATCGTCCAGCGCAGTCGCCAGGTAGTGGATGTCTTCGCGGTCAAATGGGGTGATAAAATTTTGGCCCAATTCAATAAACAGGCGGTGGGTAGAGTCGTCATTTTTATGTTCGTAATCTTCAAGTGTGCTGAGCATCTGGTCTCTTTTTTTCTGATCCGGCTCGTGAATAGCGTCCTGGAAAATCCGGCTCATATCGGCCAGGTTTACGGCCACTTCTTCAAATAAACTATAAAAAACCCTGTCTTTTGGTGTAAAGAATTTTACGAAAGAATTTAGACCCATGATCTGTTTTTTTGTGTATTTTTTAGATTGTAAAAGTAGTGAGTAATGGGAAGAGCACTTTGCTTTTGGTGCGATTTAATAATAAGGTAACCTTATGATATTTTTTAAAAACGATATTGTACGCGTAGGGTGAGTACATTGTCCTTTATGTCATTTGTATAGCCGGTGATCTGTGTTGTTTCGTTGTGTACCCATGCATAATAAGCAGTAGCTTTTACGTGTGCATTGATCATATAAATAAATCCGCCACCAAAGGTGTTGAACCTGATGTCCGCTGCCGAAAATCCATTCTTGGGATTTACCTCAAGGCCCTTTACTTTGGTATTAGGATCGTACCAATCGTATTTCAATACCAGTTGCAAACGGTCGGTACCCAGATGCTGCAGGAAGTAGAAGTAAGCACCGTTAAAGTCGCGCGTGTAGAGTGGCTGAGGAAGGCCGGTAGCGGATACCAGCGGGTAAGAACCCGGTGATTCGCTGTTGGCAAAAGTTGCGGTTTGCTTACCGGTGATGAATTCGGCCCGGAATTCGGTAGCTCCTTTCTTATTCGGAATTTTTAACTGGGCGTCGGCACCCCAATAGTGCCGGGGCGTTACCTTATTGAAATTGCCTGCAACGGAGTCTGTAACAAAACGGGCATCTGCCCCACTGCCGGATACCCTGGCTATTTTTTCGGACTGGCTGACGATGCCACCCAGGTAGTAGGACGTAGACGCACTAAGTTTCCATCCCCGTTTATTGATCTTATATGGCTTCATCCCTATACGGCCGATCAGGTCTTTATGGTTATCGTAGTCTGCTGTTCCCGCCAGGCCCTGCCCGTTAAAAATACCCAGGTCGGCCTTCAGCCATTTGACAGGGAAGTTTTTCCGGCGTGGATCGAATGTCAGCATCACACCCAGGTCCCGCTCAGTTTTCATCAATATCTGCGACATACGGCCCCGTTCAGGTGATTCACGGTCAGATGAAGAAAGGTTCACCTCAAAGCCCATAGGCCGGGCAAACATACCGGCGGTCACAGAAAACAGCTGCAGTTTGTTCTCAAAAAAACGGCCCCAGAAATCCCGGATATTGACCCCTCTTTCTGTACCATCAAACTGGAAGGCAAAAAAGGCCAGGGGTTGCTGCTTGTCGTTGAAATGGGAATAGTCGATACGGAAGCGGCCTCTGCGCAGCATAAAACGATTGGCCGTATTGGGTAAAAAATCGCCCCCCTCATAGCTTTTGACACCATTACTTTCAGTCATCTGGTATTGAGGTTGCATATAGCCGCCAAAGCGCATACGGTCATGTTCGTTAAAGATCGGGTACAAACCCTTTCCCTGGGTGGTGGTGGTATCCATCATGTCGGTCAGGAAACGCTGGGCGAACAAAGACGGGCTACAAAGCAAAAAGATCAATACAAGAAACCTGAGGCGCATTAGTTTGCGGATAATTTTTTGCAAAAGTAGTGTCGCTGCGGCTGAACGGGAAAGAAATAACCCAGACTTAATAATTCCTTAATATTGGAGTTACATTCGTTTATTATGGTTTCCAGCCTTAAAATACAAAAGCCGCCACGCAGAGGTGACGGCTTTTTTTGATCTGTATTGATCCTTAGATTATTTTTTCGTGCTTTTTTTAGCAACGGCTTTAGGAGCAGCAACCTCGTCGGCTTCTTGTTCTATCTCCATCATTTTTTCCAGCTGGCGTACTTGCTTTTTCAGGTCGTAGATCGCTTTATGCAGTTCTTCTACTTCGCTGCGGGTCGCTACGGGTACATTGCTCAGTGATTTTTCGATCAGGGTATCCGTTTCTTTGCTGATCTTCATTTTCAAAGAAGCTACATCCGCCATTACCTGAGAGTATTCGTCGCTTTCAAACAGCGCAACAAACTCACTGTCGCTGATGTTCAGCCACTCCTGGTACAGGGCCATGATGCTGCCTACCTCTTCTCCGTTCTCTTGCTTGTTCACGATAGACTCAGCCACTTTATCCATGATCTTCGTGCCTTTTTCATAGACCATATATTGCATTTCTGCATTTTTGATGCTATAAGCTACCAGTTTATCAGACAGTTCGTTCCAGTCTGCAACGTTTTTGGTAAAGTCGTTCTGACCCATCATTTTGCCCATTGGGCTGAAGATGCTGTTCAGGGAGTTGCGCATGTTGTTGTAGCCGCCCAGCATGAATTCCATAGCCTCGTTTTGGTTGAAGCCTGGTATCATATTACCCATCATGGATTTTACCTGGCCATAGTTGCCGAATGCGCCGGCTTGTTTCAGGTTGTCCTGGATCATTTTGCTGAAGTTCTGAATGTATTGCGCAGAATGCTCAGGCATAAATCCGAACAGTTTATCCATCAGATCTTTGTACAGCTGAGGTTCAGTCATTTTTTTGAAGGCATCCATATTGAACGTTTTGTTCTGGATGGAGCTCATCATCGGAGACCACATTTCTGTGAAGCGAACGAAAGCATCGTTTACATTCATCATATTGCGGAAAGCTTCCTGAGGTGTACCGGCCTGCATGGTTTTCTGCAAAGAAGAGAAATTGTAGTTCGCCATTTCAGAGAACTGGTTGAACAGGTTCGTCATGTTATCGGCAGAAGATTTGAAGCTGTCCATAGAGAAAGGGTTCTGGTTCATCAGGCCTTTGCTCCAGTTCTGGAATGCGTTCATCATATTCTGATTGTTCATGGCGTTCATCATATTGCTCATATAATTGTTCCATGTATTGTATTGTGCCATAGGGTTGTTCATGTCAAACCCTTTAGCTTGCTCTGTACTGGCTTTAAACCAGTTTTGGTTCATATCCCACATTTGCTTTGCAGCATTGTTCTGGGAGTTTTGCCAGTTTTGAAAAAAGTCGTTCATTTTGTTCATATTGTCCTGTACTGAAGCACCGAAATTTTCGGCTTTCGCAGAAGACACACCCATAGCTTTCTTTTGGTTCTCAAGCCAGTTGTTATACCACTCGGTACCTTTATTGATGGTTTCGTTCACCATGGTGTTGCCGTTAGCCAGTTTCTTGGTGTTTTCCACCATTTTATCCACCATGCTTTTTTGCGTTTCCAGCACACTTTCCATTATGTTACTACCGTTAAGCTTAGCCATTGTTTTTAAATTTATTGTTTGAAAAAAAATAGGTTTCGAATTGTTATGCCTGAAAAAACTTAATTCTTTAAATATAAAGTCGTTTAAGCGCCGCAAAGGTACAGGCAAACAAGAAGAAAATTTGTTAATTGACACTGTATTTTCGATGCTAACAATAATTTAACCATACGAAAATGACGTACAAAGCCTTAGAATATTCCCTCCGATTTGAAGCTTAAGGAATTTCTGTTACTTTCGCCTCAAACAAAACAATATGCTACAGGTAGGCGATAGTTTTAAACATCCATTCAGCTACACACAGGAAGATGTAGACTTATATGCCCGTGTCAGCGGTGATACCAACCCTTTACATATCGATGAAGCCGTGGGTGCTGCCAGCATGTTCGGCCGCCGTATCATACACGGGTTCCTTGGGGCCAGTGTGTTTACCAAAATATTTGGTGCCCTTTGGTATGCAGATGGTCATGTGTATATGAGCCAGAATATAAAATGGCTGAGGCCTATGTTTACCGGTGT
>DATJDO010000390.1:0-2109 GCA_035497375.1 Chitinophagaceae bacterium
CCTATTTTCACTTTGAGCGTCACGGTTTTCTTCTCCTGTACAATCTCGAATGCCGGCAGTATCACTACCCCGTTTACCGTAACGGTAAGCGAATCATGATCGACAACCCCACCGTCCCAGAGTTCCAGCTGCACTTCGGGATTATTTACTTTAAAGGTTTCGGACTTGAAACGGGTAAGAATGGTTGCGGCATTGCTGTCCCTGGTACCGTCGTCGGTCATCAGCACTTTCACAGCCTCCGGCAGGGAAAAACGCACAGTACCGCTGCCGCACATTTTCTTTTGATTGTCTTGCCCCAGGAAGAAGCCTTTGACAATGTTCTTCTTATCGTTCATTTTGAGTATGCCCCCCACGAAGCAGAAACCGGACTCTTTTGCTTTGGTACTGATCAGTGCCTGCTCGGCAAATATCATCGACTGTTTGGCTTTGGAGAACTGTACGGACACAGATGTTTTGGTTTCGCTGGGGCCTCCGGCATCGAGCACAGTATAGCCTTTCCACTTGCCTTCCAGCTCCCCTACTACTATTTTATACTTATAGGTGGCAGATTTGGCCAGGGTCAGTGTCCCGTCAAGGGTAACGGAATCCTGCTGTGCGAGAACGCTGAACGAGATTACAAAGCACAGGAGTGTGTATATTATTTTCAAATACCGCTTTTTAAAGTGTACGAATTTTGTTGATCATTCCAGATGTGGAATACCCGCTTACAAAAGGAATAATGCTGACCCTTCCGCCCCATTGCTGCACTTCTTTCGCGCCCACTATAGTATCCAGGGTATAATCACCTCCTTTTACCAGCACATCGGGCTGCAAGGCGGTAATCAGGCGCAGCGGAGTATCTTCATCGAAGAGACATACGATGTCTACGTGCAACAGGGATGCCAGGAGCAAAGCACGGTCCATCTCATTATTGACCGGACGGTCCTGGCCTTTCAACCGTTTTACAGAAGCATCGGTATTCACCCCTACCACCAGCAGGTCACCCTCATCTGCGGCTTTGGCCAGCAAGTCGATATGACCATGGTGCAGGATATCGAAGCAACCGTTTGTAAAAACGATTTTGCGTCCGTTTACTTTCTGGCCCTGGATATGACGCAGCAGCTGCGCTGTATCCATTACTTTATGCTGTATCCACTGTAGTTTGCTCATCTCTTACTTTATTATAAACGGGAAGAACGAGGAAAGAGACCACGCCAAATATGATGATGATCAGGGTTTGGGCCAACCAGCAGATCCATCCGAAGGCCAGTCCGAAAGAGTCCTTGATACCATACAGCATGGACAATACGATCTGCAGGGCCTGCGGGTAAGCGCCCAGGCCGCCTGGCGTAACGATCATACCGATGCTGCCGAATACGAGCACAGACAATGCCGGGCCCCAGCCCAGTGATTCGGTAGCAGGAAGTGCCCAGAAGCCGATAAAAACAAGAAAGAGATAGCAGCCCCAGATCAGGAAGGTATACAGTATAAACTGTCCCCGCTGCTTCATCGCCAGAATAGAGCTCACCCCTTCCGCCAGGCCTTTGATAAAAGCGCCCATTTTGCCATTTTTATTTTTGCGGTAGAGATAAAAGAGGAGGCCGATAAATAATAGTAATCCCCCAATGCCGGCCGCAGCGAGCAGGGGCAGGTTTTTCCCTTCCATTTTTCCCGCCAGGTACTGCATGTAGCGGGTCACCACATCTACCTGTACCAGGAAGGTAATGACTGTGATGATGAGCAGGCAGATCATATCAAATGCCCTTTCTGCAACGATGGTGCCGATGATCTTATCCGCAGGTTTCTTTTCATAGCGGGCAATAACGGTGCACTTGGCCACTTCGCCCATACGGGGCAAGAGCAGGTTGGTCAGGTAACCAATCATGACGGCCCCGGTGGCATTCATCACGGATGGATTGATATCCAGCGGTTTGAGCATCAGGCGCCAGCGCATCGCCCTGAAGTAATGAGAGGCAAATCCTACCACGAAGATCAGGATGAGCAGCCACCAGCGCTGCGCGATCTGCGACAGGGAGCCTTTCATGTCTTCAATGTCCTGGGCAGTGAGTTTGTTGTATTGCCAGTAGATGAGTGCAAAACCTAAACCAAAAAAAATGGCGTATTGAATCA
>DATJDO010000391.1:0-4439 GCA_035497375.1 Chitinophagaceae bacterium
ACCTTCGGATAGTATCCTGATTTCTGCCCTGGGGTATAAAAAACTGTACCGGAAAATGGATACCGGCAGGCAGGATATTGTAGTGGAGGAAGAACTCTCGCGTACCGAAAACCTGCTGCGGGAAGTTGTCATCAGGCCGGGAGAAGATCCTGCAGCCGCCCTGGTGAAACGTATTATCAAAGCAAAACCCCTCAACAATCCGGATAAATACGATAATTACAAGTACGAGTTGTACAATAAGCTGGAACTGGATCTGGTGCGGATGAGTAAGGAGCAGTTTCAGAAAATACCGATGATGAAACCCTTTGCTTTTATCTTCAATAATGTCGATTCTTTTTCGGAGGAAAAGCCCTTTCTGCCTGTTTTTCTGACAGAAACCCTTTCGGATTATTATTTCCAGCGTAGCCCGAAGAAAACAAAAGAAGTGGTGAAAGCCAGCCAGATCAAAGGTATCAATAACGAGAGTGTTACCCAGTTCCTGGGCGGTATGTACCAGCAGATCAATATGTACAGCAATTTCATTGACATATTCGGTAAGCAGTTCGTCAGCCCGATCAATAATAATGCCCTGCTCTACTACAAGTATCAGATCAAAGACACGCAGTATGCCTATGGCCAGCGCATCATACTGGTGCAGTTTGCGCCCCGGCGGGAGGCGGAAAACTGCTTTGTCGGCGACTTTTGGGTGGCCGATTCTATGCTGGCGATACAACGCATAAGCCTTGATATCTCAAAGGAAGCCAACATCAATCTTGTGAACAGGGTCAGCCTGTACCAGGAGTTTGCTCCTGTCGGCGATTCTCTCTGGTTCAATGTGAAGGATAAATTCATTGCTGATTTTACCGTGCCCTACGGCGGAAAGAAAATGCCGGGCTTTATTGGCCGTAAGACCACCTCGTATAAAAGTATCCTGTTGAATGACAGTACAGTGACGGCTTTTGTCAACAACAAAAAGCTGAAACAGGATGTGATGGTGGAAGAAGGAGCACGGGATAAAGATGCGGCCTACTGGGCGGCAGAACGGCACGATTCCCTGAACCGCAATGAGAAGGCGATCTATTCCATGATCGATACGCTGAACACCATGCCCATCTTCAACCGTACGAAGAATGTGATCCTGTTCCTGAGCAAGGGTACGCAGAACGTAGGACCTTTTGAATTCGGGCCCTACTGGTCGGTCTACAACAACAACCCTATAGAAGGGCACCGTTTCCGGTTTTCAATGGGTACCAATCCGAAATTGTTTAAAAATATTTACCTGAACGGCTATGCCGCCTATGGTACACAGGATAGGAGGGTCAAATACAAACTGGCCGGTCTGTGGTTGCTGGAACGCCATCCGCGCCACCGCCTGTATGCGTCTTATACCAGCGATTTGGATCGTAGCATCAGCTATTATTCGGAAGCAGCAACCGACAACTTCCTGAGCAATACGGTGCGCAAGCGCTACCTGCCTTTTAAGCTGGCTTTCGTAAAAGATGCACGGTTTGAGCATTACAAGGAATATTTCAATGGCTTCAGTCATGAGTTTACCTTCCTGAGAAAGGAGTTTACACCCTATAGCCCTTTGCCTTCGACCAGCATTTTTAAAGACCGGGATGGTACCCCCGCCGCCAGTGTGGTGAATTCAGAAGTAGGTATAAAATTCCGCTTTGCCTATAAGGAGCGTTTCCTGGAGGGTGATTACTACCGTCTGAGCCTGGGTAGCAAATATCCCATCGTTTCGCTGCGTTTTGCACTGGGCCTTAAAGGCTTTCTGAACAGCGGTTATGCGTACCAGAAGCTCACGATGAATGTCTCGGATATTGTGCGCCTGCCGCATCTGGGTACCATCACCTACAACCTGTTTGCCGGCAAACATTTCGGCACACTACCTTACCCTCTGCTGGAAGTACATCCCGGTAATGACTATTATTATTACAGCCCCTATGCCTTCAGTATGATGAACCGTTTCGAGTTTCTGAGTGATACCTATGCAGGGCTGATGTTCGAACATAATATCGGGGGGGGTGTCTTCAACTACATACCCCTGTTGCGCAAAGCCAAATTCCGCCAGTTCTGGACGGTAAAGACGGCTATCGGCAGGCTGTCGGAAGCCAACAAAGCGCTGAACCTGAACAAAGGTTTTGGATTTGAGACGCTACAGTCTACACCATATGTAGAGATCGGTACCGGGGTGGACAATATTTTCCAGCTGTTCCGTATCGATTTTGTATGGCGCGTAGCGCCAACGCCGGTGGTGAATGAGCCGCTCGAAAACCGCTTTGGCATCTTCGGCAGTTTCAGGGTGTCGTTCTGATCCTGAACCTTGTTTTTGCCGGGAAACCTGTAAAGTTTAATAGGCACCCATATTCTGGCTGCCGCCCATATCGTCGAGGTTGGTGCCGAAGAAAGGCGGAGAGCCTGCATCGCGGGCCGGGGAGCCCATTTTCAGACGGTAGTTCCACTTTTCAATATCTTCAAACATCGGGTCTTCGTTGAATTTGCAAGCCGAAAAAATGACGCTGCCATTGGCTGTTTTGGCCTTGATCAGGCAATGGTCCAGTACAATGTCGAAGCTGCCGGGCCCTTTATTGTTGCAGACCAGTTCCTCTTCGAGCGACCCGTAGATAATACAGTTGCGCAACACGGCTTTCAGGTTGCCGGGAATGTAGCTGGTCTGGCTGGTATCCAGGTAATTCAGCAGGCTCATCACCGGTGCATCCACATGGCTCACCAATTTGGTGCCATAGGTGACGAAAGTACATTGGTTGAATTCAAAAGTGCCACCCTGGAATACACCAACGTTTTGCTGGCCGCAGGTATTGATCAGGGTATTGAGCATACTTACTTTTCCGCCAAAGCTCAACAGCCCATACCCGATAGAGTTTTGTACAACGCAGTTCTCCAGGTACACACCATCCGCAGCATTGAGGAGTCCGGGGTTATTGTCGACCTGTATGGCTGCTGGCTGTACCACGCCCTGGCCCAGTTGGGTACTGTTGCCACAGTCTTTGATGATGGTCCATTTCAGTTTGTTGCCTTTGCTGTTTTCAGTGAAATACAAGCCGCCCCATTCGCCCGGGTAACCCCTGTACCCAAAATAACTGCGGTCGATGCGGTCTGTCTGGAACACGACACTGTCCGTCTTGGTGCCATTGATCAGCAAGGTGCCTTCAACGTAAAGGCGGGAATTGGGATGCACATATACACGGCAGCCCGCATCGATGGTGAGGGTATGGCCTTTCTCCACCAGGGCATTATTGATGATCACATAGGGCAGCACATTGTCCCAGGTCTGGGTTTGCAGCACACTGTCAAATATATAGCGTGCATTTTGCCCGTAAGCGACCACCGGTACCGAATAGTCCGAGCCGTTTACCGTGGCGATAAGGCGGTCGTCTACAATGAAAGGAGAAAGAGAAGAGTTGGGGTCTATGGCAACGGTGCTGTATACATACATGCTGTCGTGCGGTGCCAGCTCCTGGTTGGCGACATCCTGCCCGCTGATCCCGTTTACATTCAGACGGAAGGAAGAAGCACTGCCTTTTTCGAGGCGTACGCTGCTCAGGGTTACGGCCTTGTTCTGTTCATTGTAGATCTTGATCTTGTACGTGGCGCTTCCCGCCGAAACGAACACCGTATCAAACAGGAGTGTATCTGCAGAAAAACGCAATGCCCCACCCTGGTTGATGACATCGGCGCTCTTGCGGCAGGAACTGCCGGACAACAGAAGGGCTGCAAAAAAGGCAATCCATAAAACAGAAAACAGGCGCATAAGGAAAAAAATAGGGTGTGAAATTAGTTTTTATTTGACAAGTCCGTGTCCGGCTTCTTTTAAACGTTGATAGACAACGAATTGTTGTACAAATGATACTATTTTTAAAATTGTCGCTATATTTGCAAAAATTTTTTGAATATGAAAAAGATATTTTGTGCCTCCGCCCTATTACTCGCACTGGGGTTGTCCGTTTTTTCGTCTTGCGATAAAGTAAAAGACCTGGCTAAAGTAAACCTGAACCTGGATAATGCCGATGGAGAATTTACCATTCCTGTATTGGTAACAACCGGCGACGTGACACTCGGTACCGACGATATTTATGTGAACCTGGACAGTATGATCAAGGCGCAAAACAGCCAGGTCAGCGCCAAAAATATCAAAGAGGTGCGGGTAAAATCCTGTGAACTGACCCTGAGCAACGGCGACAGCAAAAACAACTTCTCTGTGCTGGAATCCTGCAAACTGGAGGTAAAATCCAATACAAAAGCTGAATTCATTACACTGGCTTCTGTAAGTAACAATCCAGATACAGAAGCACAGAGCCTGAACCTGCCGGTAAACAGCTCACTCGACCTGAAAGATTATTTCCTGAGCGCCAACACCTTCTCTTACCGTGTATCGGGTAAGACGCGCAAAACAACAGATAAGGAACTGAACTGTAAAGTGCTGGTAAAATATA
>DATJDO010000392.1:0-4927 GCA_035497375.1 Chitinophagaceae bacterium
GTGACCACGCCGTCAAGGCCGGCCCCGGCTATATGTTCGCGGGCCATTTTGACCTTATGCGGCAGGTACTCCGTTGATATGACTTTGCCCCCGTTTTGCTGCGCTGCTTTTCCCAGATAGATCGTGGAGATGCCATAAGAAGTGCCAAACTCCAGTATGTTTTGTGCATTCAAGGCTCTCGCCTGCATATAAAGAAAGCTGCCTTGTGCCGGTACGATCGGTATGTACTTGTCGTCGTAAAAAGATTGGTTTTCCGTTTTCCAGTCTATGCCCTTGCCCAGCAGTTTGAATGCTTTGGGGAGGAAATGGAACAGTATGCTCCAGCCTTGCTGTAAAGCAGCTTTGTAGAGCCGCGCCAGTACCGCTTCGGCTTTAGGATCGTTCAGTACGGAAAATAGTTCGGGTGTTACTTTAGGCATACAACTTTTGCTTTGTGCATCCGGTCCAGGGAAGGGGAGGAAGGGCAAAAATCGGTTGCTGTTTTTATTGTTTGGTCATGCCAGTATCAGTTGTAGGATACGGCTTTGAAAAATGACATTGCAGTAACCCGGGGCAGGCAGGTCAGTGGCGGATGGTACTCATTGTTCAAACTCCAGGCGGGTAATGCGGTACCAGATGTGCGGCGCTCCGTCATCGATAAAACTGCCCTGCTGTGTGAGGCCGATCTTTTGTAATATCCTGTTGGAAGCAGTGTTGGCTGTATTGGCCATTGCATAAACCTCAGCAGCCTGTAGTTCGCGAAATGCATACGCAAGGGCGGCAAAAGCGGCTTCGCTGGCAATGCCTTTTCCCCAGAATCGCCTGATGAGCCGGTATCCCAGGTCATAATAGTCCTTATGTCCGTTTGTGGTTTCGGTTACCCATTTGAGGCCCGCCCAGCCGAGTACTTCATTGGTTCTTTTATCCGTTACCGCCCAACGGCCAATGCCATTGTCGGTATACTGTTGCCGGATAAAATTGATTACCGCAACGATCTCGTCTTTGCCTGTCACGGGTCTTTGTCCTACATAGCGATGGACTTCCGGGTCGGAATCCAGTTCGAAAAGAGCATCTACATCAGTGGGTAGTATTTCTCTCAGGATCAGTCTTTCTGTTTCAACGTTCATCGTTTCAAGATAGTTACAATCAGGATATGGAGTCCGTTTTTAGCTGTTTTTTCATAAGGATGTCGGTTTGCTTGTCCTCGCCAAGTGTAAAGATGTGTTTGTCAAAAGCAGTAAAGCCATTCTTTTCATAGAAACGTATAGCCCTGGGATTTTCTTCCCATACGCCGAGCCATATATAGGCGGCATTAGCTTGCCGGGCCAATGCTATTGCTTTTTCATACAGCATCTGGCCTGCCTGCTTTCCGTGAAAGTCGCGCAAAACGTAGATCCGCTCGATCTCAACAGCGTGGCTGTCTTTGATGTCCGTCTGTGCCTTCCCGAAATTCACTTTCAGGTACCCGATGACTTCATCGCTGGTCAGCGCAAAATAAAAAGCGCAGTCAGGATCTTTTAATTCGGCGCTCAATTTCTCAGTGGCAAAGCCTTCGGCCAGGTATTTACTCATGTTCTCCTCTGTATTGGTAGCGGAGAATGTTTCAAAAAATGTCCGGCGACTGATTTGCTGTAACTGTTCCAGGTCCTGTAACCCGATTTTATGGATGCTGATGGGCGGCATTGTTTCTGTTTGGCGGAATTAAAGGTATTGCATTTGGTTTCTTTTTTGGCAGGGCTCAATAACTATATGCCAGCTCCTGGGCCCAGACCCGGCAACCCCTGATATAGGGAACAGTGAGGTAATCTCTTAGTTTCCTGTAGCTTATAGAACAGGGTGGAGAAAATTCCCTGCTCCCAGCTGTGATCAGAAGAGGGGGGCAGGTATCAGAGGATCGTTGTACAGGGAAAGCTTGGGTGTAAGCTTGGCTCTCTTTACTGAAAGCAATATGGTTTTCGGTAAGTGAGCAGGAGCACCTTGCTTGCAGGCGTTTGATAAAATACTCTGGAGTACAATAAGGGAAGGTATGCTACTCATGCGTTAGGATGCAGGAACAATCGTCCATCTTTAACGTTCGTTCCACTTTCTTGTGCCCCGGAAAGCTAATGAACAAATCCCGGTTTGCCTACCTGCTATCCGGGCCCCAATATTTAAATAACCTGTTTTGGCGGATTAATGCAGGAGCTGGCCGCAGGTTTGTAATAGGGGTATTAAGGGATGGTGCTGATAAGGGAAGGGTACGGCACCCTGCATGCCCGCGCAGGGCAACCCCTGAGAGCAGGGGTTGTTTTTACAGGTGATAGGGGTTGGGGGCTTTTATAGGGGGCTTTAAGAACTAAAAATAGATTTGTTTGTTTTAGTTTTTTGCAGCAGGGCTTCTTTTTCTTTGCAAATGAAGCGAGAAAAACAGGAAAATGACAGAGTAATGTATAGTTATGTCGATTTAGTGTATAGTTGTGCAGGGAGACGGCGCATCCGGCAACAACCACAGCTGCAGGCGGAACATTATGATCCCAGGTGTTTCAGCAGCTCGTCTTTACGGGCAGAGGATACGGGCAGTGAAGTCTCGTCCTGCAGTTCTACATAGCCACCCCGCCCATTGTAGTATTTTTTAATGCTGGATATGTTGACGATATATGAATTATGAATGCGTAAGAAGGATATGGACGGTAAATGCTCTTCTATATCTTTCAGTTTTTTAGAAACCAGTTTTTTGCTGCCGTCTTTCAGTTTTATCTCTGTATAGTTACCCTTTGCTATGGCACACAATATGTCGCCGGTTTCGATAAATTCAACACCCCCGTTTATCGTGACACTGATCCGCTTTCTGGACGCTTCCACGGGTTGTTGCCACTGTTGCAGCAAATTTTCGATCTGTTTGCTGTCTTTTTTCTGTTTCACCCTGTTTCTGCAGTGATCGATGGCCTCCATAAGCCGGTTGTCCTCAAGCGGTTTCAGCAGATAGTCTACGGCATGGTACTCAAAAGCATTGATAGCAAACTGGTTAAAGGCCGTTGTAAAAATAATCTCCGTTTCTATACCCGGAACAGCGGCAAGAACGTCAAAGCCAGTACCCATCTTAATGTCTACGTCCAGGAACAAAATGTCCGGATTCATTTTTTCAAGAGCCGATATGGCATCCGGTACATTGTCCGTTACCGCTATAATATTGAATGCCGGAAAGTGCTGTTGAAGGAAATGCTTCAGGTATTTCTGACTGGCTAATTCATCTTCTACAATCATTACGTTCATAAGGATCAGGTTTGCAGGTGGTGTACGGATAATGGGTATGCAATGGTGACTTTGGTGCCGGTAATATTGCCTTGTTCGTCAAGCACATCTTCTGTATGATAAGCAATCTTTTCTCCCAACAACTGGTTCAGCAATTCTATACGCTTCCTGTTTACCGTAGTACTCGTCAGCGGGACTATGTTTTGCAGGAACTGGCTGAAGCTTTTACTTTTTGTCCTGCCGACCCCATTGTCTGTCAGGCTGATGGTTACTAATTTGTCATCCTGTACTACGGTAATATCTACCTTCCCCCTTCTGCCTGTAAGGTGCCTGATACCGTGTCGTACCGCATTTTCGGCAAGCGGTTGCAGCAGCAGCACCGGTACATAGATCGAAGATTCGGGCAGGCTGAGCTCTTTCCGGATTGAGAAATCAAAGCTATGATCAAATCTTGTTTGTTCTATAGCCAGGTATTGCGCCAGATAATTCAGCTCCTTATCCAGGGATATGAATAGTTGTGCTCCCATTTCGAAGGTTTGCCGGATCAGGCCGGAAAACCGGTCGACAAATTCGTTGGCCCTGACATGGTCTCCGCTACTGTAGTATTGCTTGATGGCGGCAATGCAATTGAATATAAAATGCGGATTCATTTGCCCTTGCAGGGCCATTTGCTCTAACTGCAGCAACTTACGCTGTACTGCTACTTTTTCTTCGTCTTTTTTACGGGCTGATCTCAGGTATAACGCAATACCGGAGAAGGCTGCTGCCGTAAGAATGAGCAGTACGAGTGCCAGGAACCACCAGCGGAGATAGACAGGGTAAGGTTGATAAAAATGAAGCGTACTGAGTGCGGGTGATTTCCAATTGGGGGAGTTGGCCCGTATGCTGATATCAAAATGTCCGTAGGGAACTTTGGCGAAATAAAGTGTGTTGTTATCCAGGTTGATCCAGGTGCTGTCGTTGCTGGTGCGGTACTGGTAAGAAGGCCTCTGCCCGCCCTCCTGGTCTACAATGTCAAAATCTATGGCCAGGGCTTTGTCGGAAAGTTGTATGGTAGTGTTTTCCTGCGGCTGCAGGACCTTGCCTCCGTTATCTATTCTGTTGATGATCAGCTGAGGCTTTATGGATTGCGTGAAAACATCCTGCTCATTAAAATAGTTAATACCTTTTGTGGTGCCCACCCATACACGGCTTCCATAGAGGTCCAGGCAGGTAATTTCACTGGAATGCAAGCCCGCTGCCTGGCCAAGGTGCCTGACAATGCGATAAGGCGCTTTGTTTTGTATGGCATATAGGCCCTTATCGGTACCCACCCATATAAAGTCCCCGGAAGCCTTTATTGCTGACACCCTGTTGCATTGCAGCCCGGATTGCTGGCCGATTTGTGCTATAATGCGCTCTCCCTGTATGCCGATCAGCTCCCCTTTATTGTTTGCGATCCAGATTACGTTTCCCGGAGCCGCGCGCACTTTCAGCAGGTGTGTATTGATGGAGGGGTTGGTTGTAAATATTTTCCGGAAATACCCTGCGCTGTCATTCACCATCAACCCGTCCAGTGTGCCGACATAGATTTTTCCCTGTGCCAGGGCAACAGAAGTCAGCCTTTTGTCGATCAGGTTTTCCATCAGGTCAAATTTATCACTGTCCAGGCGATAGAGGTGAAATCCCGTAGCCATCAGCAGGTGGGCAGAATCCTCTTCCAGTACATCCTTGATGG
>DATJDO010000393.1:0-15509 GCA_035497375.1 Chitinophagaceae bacterium
TTCTCCAGGGAGCAAACGCAGGTATTGGTTCTTCAAACGAGGCTGCGATATTGAGTCTCAGGTAATTGGGGTGTTCGTCTGCCAGCATCATCTGCACAGCTTCGTCCACATCAGATGATGTCAACGGAACCATTACTTTCATATGGGGCAGCATACGCATAGCACCTATATCTTCCAGGTTGTGATGTGTAGCCCCCATAATACCATATCCGTATCCGCCCCCATTTCCCACCACTTTTACAGGCAGGTCGTGCAGGCATACGTCATTACGGAGTTGTTCATAAGGTCTCAGGGTCACAAAGGGAGAAATACTGTAGGTCCAGGGAATAAAACCTTCCTGTGCCAGCGCAGCGGCAACAGTGATCATGTTTTGTTCGGCAACACCGGCATTGATAAATCTTTCCCCGAAAACCTTTTGCACTTCTTCAAGTGCCATATAGCCCAGGTCTCCGGTAAGAAAAACCTGCTTGTTGTATTTGTTGAAATTGTCGGTCAGGCTTTTGGCAAACTCTTTTCGCATAAATAAGTTTAGTTCTCTAATCGGCTCAGCATATTGTTATATTGTTCCTGATCCATCGGCAGGTAATGGCAGCCCAGGGTTCCCTCCATCTCTTCCCATCCGTTGCCCTTATTGGTATCTGCTATAATGGCAACAGGTTTGTTCAGGCTTTCTGTCGTGTAAAACTGTTTTGCCTTTTCCAGGTCTTCGAAACTATGTCCCTGAATGCGTAAGACGGAAAATCCGAACGCTGTGAGCTTATCGTGTAGCGGCTCCAGGGGCATAATGTCTTCTGTATATCCGAAACCCTGCAGTTTATTCCGGTCGATGATCCAAACCACATTCCGCAATTGCTGCCCGACGATGAACAAAGCAGCCTCCCAGGTGCTGCCTTCATTGATCTCGCCGTCAGAAGTAATGCAAAAGATTTTTTTATCGTCTTTTTTCAGTCGCGCTGCCAGGCCCAGGCCTGCTGCCAGGCCCAGGCCGTGCCCCAGGCTACCGGTTGCAAAAGGGATGCCGGGGATTTTATTAACCGGAGGGTGAGCCGATAGGTAAGTGCCGTTCTTGTAAAAAGTCTCAATTTCCTTTTCGCTGATAATGCCGGCTTCTGCCCATACACTGTACAGGAGTGCGGCTGCATGGCCTTTGGATAAGATAAAATCGTCCTGATCCAGCATCCAGCCAAAACGAAGAAAAGTAAGTATTTCCGTACAGGATAATGAGGAGCCGATGTGCCCGGCATTGGCCTCAATGTACATTTTTAAAAACCGCTTTTTTATACTTAAAGCTCTTGATTGTAACAAAATTTTGCTTTTTGCAAATATACTAAAGGATGTTTACCTGTACAACTGGTAAACGCAGCGGCGGGGCGCGGGTGTTGCTTGTGGTAAAGTTATATGGCTTGCCTGAAAAGAGCGACAGAAGTGTGTGCAGGAATAAAGGGCTTTTGGTATCTTTGACCGGCTTTATACAGGCTGCCCTGTGTCCTGTATACAACAGGTATGTAAGCCATTTCTTGTTTTTCATACCATCAATACGCAATCCGATGATCATCTATAACGTAACCATTAAAGTAGAGCACTCCATAGCCGGTGACTGGCGCCAATGGATGCTGCGGGAACACATGCCGATGCTGCTGCAGACCGGCTGCTTTACCGATGCCCGTTTGTTTCGCCTGCTGGACCAGGACGACAGTGATGGCCCTACTTTTTGTGCCCAATACCATTGCAGCTCGCGGAAAGAGTATGATGAGTATATCGATCGTTTTTCGGTTGAAATGCGCGAAGAGACGGTAAAACACTGGGGAAACAAGTTCGTTGCCTTCCGCAGCCTGATGCAGGAACAGCACTAGCGCGCCGTCTTTTTGAGTCAGATCACACGCCATTTCTTGTTCACCTTTAGGCGCTTCGCTGCAAAGTGTTTAAGCTTTAAGTACTTTTCCAGGAACGCTTTATCCTGTATTAAGCCATAGGAAAGGATTTGAGCCAAAAAAAAATTTTGTACAAACCTTTGAAATGTAACAATCCTCTGTATATTTGCCTTACACACAAAAATATTTTTCTCAACAAAACAAAAAACAATTATGAACAAAGCGGATTTGATCGACAAACTTTCTAAAGATGCGGGTATCACTAAAGCTCAGGCTAATACTGCATTAGATTCTTTCACTGACACGGTGATCGCTACCCTGAAAAAAGGTGACCGCGTTACTTTGGTAGGCTTCGGTACATTCTCTGTATCTGAGCGTGCAGCCCGCAATGGTCGCAATCCTCAGACTGGTGCAGTGATCAAGATCAAAGCACGTAAAGTGCCTAAGTTCAAGGCTGGTAAAGAATTTTCTACTAAAATCGCTAGTAAGAAGTAATTTGCAACCGCATATAAAAAAGCAAGCGGCTTTATAGAGCAGCTTGCTTTTTTATTTACCGCACCACAAGCAATAGTATTTAATCAAACAACAAAATAAATACCAAAATGGGAAGAGGAGACAAACGCACAGCGAAAGGAAAACGTACCAAAGGCAGTTTCGGTAAAAGCCGCCTGGCTCGCCCTTTGCAGGCTGCAAAAGCAAAAAATAAAAAAGCAGCCTAAGGCTCAGCAATTTTGCAAGATGATATACCCCGGTTCAGCCGGGGTATTTTTTTGTCCCCTATTGAACGCCAAATAAAAAAGCCGCCGGTTAAAATCCGGCGGCTGTAAAGAAATATGAAGAAGCGCTTATTTGCTGTTGAAAGCAGTTTCTTCTTTTTTGATATCATCACCTTTCTCCGTTTGTCCCAGGGCATAGTAGATGGTCTTTAAGGCCAGCAGGGTATCGCGGTAAGTTGAGGCATCTTCAGCGCTCAGTTTGTCTGATTTTGGTTTCAGCAGGTTGTATGATTTCTGGAAGTACTCCAGTCCTTTCGTGAATTGTGTCAGGCGCAGTGCTTTCAGGGCGTCATACTTTTTGTTGTCAGCATCTGTAGTGCCGGAGATGGCGTTCATCTGGTTTGTGATGTCTGCAGCATTATTAAAGTACAGGGCGCCCAGGTTGTATACGTACTCTGCTTTGTTCGGATCTCCGTCAATAGCCATTTTGTACGCCATTTCGGCTTTTGCTTCCAGGTCTTTGCTATTGGCTGGTTTTTTACCGGGTTTTCCATCTGCTTCCTGTGGGTTGGCCAGGCTGCTGTACAGAACACCCAGGTTGTATTGCAATAGGGAATTGTTGGGGTCGGCTTTGGCTGCCTCCTCCATTTTCTGGATCAGTATTTCCTTCTTACCTGCACGGGAATAATAGTTCATTTCCTGGCGGGAGATTTCTGCATTTGAGGGGAACAGAGTTTTGGCTTCGTTCAGTGTTTTTTCAACAGCAGCGGGGTCGTTTTTCTCGGTATAGATATCAATCAGGGTAGAATAAATATAAGGATCGCGGGCAATGTTACTCGCCTTTGCTTTGTTCAGGTAGGTTAGTGCCAGGTCTGGTTTATTGGCCTGACTGGCGGCCAGGGCCTGGAATTTCAAAGCCTGAGCTGCAATCGTATCAAAGCGTTTGTTTTCGGCAAAGTGCTTGCCTCCGTCAATTTCCCGTACCGATACGACCTGCTGGAATGCACTGATCGCAGCATCATAGTCAGGTTTTACATTTTTAGCTGCATCGCCCGAAAAGGCTGCTGCCCCTTCATTGTATGACTTATAAGCAACTCGTAGTAATTTATCGTCGATCATTGCTTTGTCATAATTCGGCTTTACTTCGAGCACTTTCAGGTATGAACGTGCACTTTCTGCTGTCGCTGAGGGGTCTGTTGCTGCCAGTTTCTCGTAAATCTGTCCTCTGGTAAACCAGGCGTCGCCGTCGTTTTTGGTGCTTTCGTTGTTTACAGCCTCATCAATAGCCTGAACGGCTTTTTTCATATCATTGTCTTCCATATACTCTTTGGCAGAGTAGACTTTAGACTTTTGAGCAAAAACTCCGGAGCTTAAGGTTACCGCTGCCAGGATAATTACGGATCTTTTCATACTTGTTTTTTAATAGATTGTTTCTGAAGTGCAAGCTAATTTATAATCTCCAAATTTAGAAAGCAAGTACACAACTTTATTACAAGTCCTGTGAAACTTCGGTTAAACATTAGCGAAACAGGTAAAACAAAAAGCGTGTACTCTCAGAGGGTACACGCTTTTTTATTCAAAACAGTGCTGTTTTTATTTTTTCATCGTTGTTTTAGCCTCAATGCTCAGCGTGGCATGCGGTACGGCACGCAGGCGGGCTTTGTCAATCAGTTTGCCGGTTACGCGACAAACACCATAGGTTTTATTTTCGATACGCACCAATGCCTTCTCCAGGTTAGAAATGAACTGAATCTGGCGGCTGGCAAGCTGAGAAACTGTTTCTCTTTCCATTGCCCCGCTTCCGTCTTCCGCATTGAAGCGGTTTTCGGAATCTTCAGTACCTGCGCCGTCTTTGCGCATAATCAAGCCTTGCAGGTAAGCCAGCTCTTTACGGGCGTTATCCAGGCGGGTATTGATGATTTCGCGGAATTCAGCCAGGTCTTCATCGCTGTAGCGTTTGCCTACGATCGGAGTCGCCGGTTGTTCGTCGAGCAGGGAGCGGTTGAATTCATTGAAAGAGGAAGACCTTGCTTCCGATTTCACATTTTCACTTTGCAAACGACGATGCGCTACGATGACCTGCGGTTTTTTATCATCGCGCAGGGAACGACCCATAGGGGCCGGACTGGGTTTGGTCGGGTGCACCGGGGTTCCACTGCTGTTGTTCACCATTGACTTCAGAATCTTGGTTGCAGTAGCAACTGAGGCTACCTTTTTTGCGGGAGCTGCCGATTGTCTTTCTTTCGCAGGTTTGTCCGCCTTTGCCACAGGAGCAGGTTTAGCAGGTACGGCTTTTTTTGCCGGGACTGCCGGTGCTGCTTTCTTCAGTGGAGCAGGTGCTGCCTTTTTAGCGGGTGCTGCTTTTTTCACTGGAGCAGGAGCTGCTTTTTTAGCGGGCGCTGCTTTTTTTACCGGGGCGGGAGCTGCCTTTTTAGCCGGAGCTTTCTTTACCGGAGCCGGAGCTGCCTTTTTAACGGGCGCTGCTTTTTTGGCTGGTGCAGCTACCTTTTTAGCAGGTGCCGCTTTTTTAACAGGCGCAGGCGCCGCTTTTTTTGCGGGTACGGCCTTTTTAGCAGGTGTCACCTTTTTAGCGGGTGCTGCTTTCTTGGCCGGGCTTACTGTTTTTTTAGCTGGCGCAGCTTTCTTTGTCACAACTGTTTTTTGAACCGGAGACTTGGAAGCTGGTTTCTTTTTAATGGCCATAGCTTATTTGGATGTTTTTAAAACTTGAATTGTAATGGGCGTTTCATTGATTTCGATCTCTACACCGGACAATACATTATCAGTAAATTCTATATTGTCTGCCTGAATTTCCGCGCAAATGTAGGAATAAAATTTAATAATACTGGCATTTAATTGCTCGTTTTTTTCTATAACAACGTTAATTCGGTCTGTCAGGTCAAAACCGGCATCTTTTCTGATCTTCTGAATGCGGTTCACCAGTTCCCGGGCATTGCCTTCATCCTGCAGGTCATCAGTGATCGTAATATCCAGGGCTATAGTCAGGCTGTCTTTATTGGCCACAGACCACCCTGGAATATCTTCTGCAATGATCTCCATATCTTCAGGGGCCAGCTGTACCGGCTCACCTTCTACTATAATGGTCAGTGCTCTTTCTTTCTCCATCGTGCCGATCTGGTGTTGATCCAGGTTATTGATGAGGGCAGCCGCAGCTTTCATTTTTCCACCCAGTTTGCTGCCCAGGGTTTTAAAGTTAGCCTTAGCTTTCTTTTTAATTACCCCTTCTGCATCCCTGATATATTCTATATCCTTAACGTTTACTTCATTTTTAATCAGTTCTTCAACTAATTTCAGCTGTGTCTCTATCTTATCATCCAATACTGGAATCATTAGTTTCTGCAAAGGCTGCCGTACCTTGATATTTACTTTTTTCCTGATAGACAGCACCAGGGATGAGGCAATTTGTGCCAGTTCCATGCGCTCTTCCAGGTCCTTATCTATATAAACTTCATTTTCAGTAGGATATTTTGATAAATGAGCTGATTCTGAGGTGTTCCTTTTCGTTATTTGATTTAAATTATTAAACATCCAATCGGCAAAGAAAGGTGAGATCGGGGCCATCAGCAGGCTAAGCTGTTCCAGGCATTCGTACAAGGTCTGGTAGGCGCAGATTTTATCGAATTCATATTCTCCCTTCCAGAAACGGCGGCGACACAAGCGCACATACCAGTTGCTCAATTGTTCGTCGAGAAAGTTTTCCATAGCGCGGCCTGCCTGCGTGGGCTCGTAATCGTCCATGTAAGTGCTGCACTTTTTGATCAGGGTTTGCAGGCTGGAGAGGATCCATCGGTCTATCTCGGGTCTTTGTGCGACGGGGATATAAGCTTCTGAGAAAGTGAATTGATCTACATTGGCGTATAAGGCAAAAAACTGGTAGGTGTTGTATAGTGTTCCAAAATACTTCCGTTGAACTTCCTTAATTCCTTCTAAATCAAATTTTAAGCTATCCCAAGGTGATGCGTTAGTGATCAGGTACCAGCGGGTGGCATCGGCACTGAAGTGGGCAATGGTTTCGAAGGGGTCGACCACGTTGCCTACCCGTTTACTCATCTTGTTGCCGTTTTTGTCCAGCACGAGTCCGTTGGCAATAACCGTTTTGTAGGCTACGCTGTCAAAAAGCATTACGCCCAGCGCATGCAGGGTGTAAAACCACCCACGGGTCTGATCCACACCTTCTGCGATGAAATCAGCGGGAAATGCCTGCTGGGCATCTATATTGGCCTGGTTTTCAAAAGGGTAGTGCCATTGGGCGTAGGGCATTGCTCCGCTGTCGAACCATACATCGATCAGGTCTGGTTCGCGGCGCATGGGTTTTCCATTGCTGTCGGCCAGGATGATGCTGTCTACAAAAGGTTTGTGCAGGTCTAGGTTTTCTTTTGTTATAACTTGCTGTAAACCAAGTTTTTCATTGGCGTATTTAATCTCATTATTTAATTCTTCTACAGACCCGATGCACTTCATTTCACCACTTTCTTCACTGACCCAAACCGGCAATGGGGTACCCCAATAGCGGCTGCGGCTCAGGTTCCAGTCTACCATATTCTCCAGCCAGTTGCCGAAGCGGCCCTCGCCAGTTGCTTTGGGTTTCCAGTTGATCGTTTTGTTTAATTCGATCATGCGGTCTTTAACGGCAGTCGTGCGGATAAACCAGGCGTCCAGTGGGTAATACAGGATAGGCTTATCCGTACGCCAGCAATGCGGGTACGTGTGTGCGTATTTTTCAACTTTAAAAGCTTGTCCATTGGTTTTCAGTGATATAGCAATGTCTACATCAACTTCTTTGTAAGCCGGATCGTCTTTGTAATTCTTTACATACCTGCCTGACAGTTCACCCAGGCCTTCCACAAAACGGCCCTCTTTGTCTACCATGACGAGGAAGCCTATATTGTTGGCTTTTCCGACTTTATAGTCATCGGCTCCAAACGCGGGGGCCGTATGTACGATACCGGTACCGTCTTCTGTAGTTACAAAGTCGCCGGTGATGACCCGGAAGGGATCTCCTCCGCTGACTTCGGGGCTGTTGGCTTCATATGGCAGCAGCTGATCGTAGCGGCAGCCTTCCAATTGCAGACCTTTAAAAGTACCCAGTATGGTGTAGGGTATATTTTTGCCTTCATTTGTATAAGCGTCAAAGTCGGCATTTTCCTGTTCCGCTTTGAAGTACTTACCCAATAGCTTTTGGGCCAATACGACATTACATACCTGGTGCGTATAAGGATTAATCGTTTTGACCAATACGTAATCGATATTCGGCCCTACGGTCAGGCCCAGGTTAGAAGGCAGGGTCCAGGGTGTGGTGGTCCAGGCCATGAAATAGATCTTTTCTTCCTGGTCCGGCAGCATTTCAAACAAAAAGCGGCTTTTTTCATCCTTTTTTGCAGCAAACATCGCTACGATCGTCGTATCCTTTACTTCCTTATACGTTCCGGGCTGGTTCACCTCATGGCTGCTGAGGCCGGTACCTGCGGCCGGGGAGTAGGGTTGTATGCTGACACTTTTGTACAGATAGTCTTTTTTGTACAATTCCTTCAGTGCCCACCAGAGCGTCTCAATGTATTTATTGTCAAATGTGATATACGGATCTTCCAGGTTCACCCAGTAGCCCATTTTTTCCGTCAGCTCATCCCATTTATCTTTATAGCGCATCACCGCCTCGCGGCACTTCTGATTATACTCGGCTACGCTGATCTTTTTCCCGATATCTTCTTTGGTAATGCCCAGTTCTTTTTCCACGCCCAACTCTACGGGCAGGCCATGGGTATCCCAGCCGGCTTTCCTTTTTACCTGGAATCCCTGCATGGTTTTGTAGCGGCAGACCAGGTCCTTCAGGGTACGGGAGATCACGTGGTGGATGCCTGGCATTCCGTTGGCACTGGGAGGGCCTTCATAAAACACAAAAGGTGCAGCGCCTTCGCGCTGGCTGACACTTGCTTCAAAAAGTTGGTTTTCTTTCCAGTTTTTCTGTATTTCTGCCTCTATAGCAGGCATATTCAATTGCTTATATTCAGGGTATTTCATCGTCAGAGATCCTTAGTAAACGAGGCGCGAAGGTAGAAAGAACATGCGACAATTCATTATTTCTACTGTCGGCACCTGCATTTTACCATCTTTTTATGCCGGAAAGCTACGCCGGTATCAGTGCTTTAGACTACCTGTCTTTTAGTTAACAAACCGTTTGCAAAAAAGTGCGGGCAAAACGAGTGTTTTACTTCGGCCGCTGCTGGAGGCATTCGATAGTATTGTATCGGAATCCAAAAATCCAAATCCAATGATCATGTCCCAATGTATGCTTATCGATGAATTGCACCGTTATGCTCCCTATGGTTTTGCAGCCATATTCAAGATGTTTCACAATATTCCGGAACATGATGTGCTGGATATGTTCCGTGAAGCAAATGAAGAAGTGCTGGTTTGGGTAAGGAGCAAAACCCCTTTGCGGGAAAAAAAGATAGCAGGTCTGTTGGACATGGTATTGCAGGAAAAAAATCTCTCAATCAATTAAATAAGTGGTAAAATGAACCTGAAACAGATTCATGACAAATTGAATGCCTTGTATTATGTTACCCAAAGTGTTTCTTTTGAAGAGGAAAAAGGCGGTTTGTTTATATTTTTCAGCCAGTACAAGTCTATATTAGGACAGTGTAATAAGGTGTACCCGAAAGAGCTGACTATTAAGAAGATGCTGCTGAACACCTTTACGATACGCGAAATGCTCAACGGGACAAAAGGGCCTGAAGCGCAATATGCTTTGCAAAGTGAGATCAAAGCGCTGATTAACCTGCTTACCCGTATCGGGCAGGTCTCGGACCGGCAGATATTACAAGCACAGTTTACAGAAGCTTTAAATACAAATGGGGAAGTGAGAAACATGGCATAGCTTAATTATATTTAAAATAAAATTACTATTTTATTTTAAATATATAGATTTTCAAAAAAACGTGGAAATTTCCCTTGTTTTGCACAAGGGTATGGCTATACCTTTGTGGTATGGAGCGTTCCTTCTATGAGTACGTGTTTTTCTTTCTGCATGAAGCAAACGACTATGCCTTGCTGGCTAATATCGTTGCTCATGATCCCCATTTTCCAAAAGGGGAGTCTAAAGAGAATATGTACAAGTATGCTTCCGAATCTTTCCTGTACCGCGGCCACAAGCATATCCTTATCGAATTGTACACGCGCTATCTCAGGGCTTTGAAAGGCGACCGCCTGAATGCATTTATCTGATCCTTATTGTATTGACTTCTGGGAAATACCCGGTAGCGGACCTGGAGCAGGGGCCAAAATAAAAAAGCTGTAAGTGACCTTACAGCTTTTACACACAAATATCTCTTGTTCTTATTTTTTAACAGGAGCCTGTACCGCTCTTTTCTTTTCTTTGATACGGGCACTTTTACCACTGCGCTCGCGTTGGTAGTAGAGTTTAGCCCTGCGTACACGGCCTGATTTGTTCAGGACGATAGATTCAATGTTGGGAGAATACAATGGGAATACACGTTCAACACCGATACCGTCAGATATTTTACGGACAGTGAATGTTTGTGTAAATGCTGTACCCTGACGTTTGATCACATCACCTTTAAAAGACTGGATACGCTCTTTAGCGCCTTCAATGATCTTGTAGTTTACAGTTATATTATCACCTGATTTAAAGGCAGGGAAAGTTTTGTTTGCGGTCAATTGCTGGTGTACGAATACTGTAGCGTCCATTGTTACTAAATTTTAGGAATGCAAAAGTAGGGCTTTTCTATCAATTGGCAAATTTATTTTCAATTAAATATTATTGTTTACAAAAGAAGCTTATTCCTCTTTTGTAAACAGGTCCGGCCGACGTTCTTCCGTACGTTTCAAGGCCTGTTCATAGCGCCAGGCTTCTACTTTTTTCGGATCGCCGCACATCAGCACCTCCGGCACTTCCCAGCCCCTGAAGTTGGCAGGGCGTGTATACACGGGGTGCGAGAGCAGGTCGTCCTGGAAAGAATCCGACAGGGCGGAGGTTTCATCGTTCAGCACACCCGGGATCAGGCGGCCTATGGAATCAACTACTACAGCAGCAGCCAGCTCGCCACCACTCAGCACATAGTCGCCGATAGAAACTTCCATTGTAATATAATGATCGCGTATGCGCTGGTCTATGCCTTTATAATGACCACAGATGATCATCAGGTTTTGCCTCAGCGACAGGGTGTTGGCAGCGTTTTGGTTCCATGTGGGGCCGTCGGGTGTCATAAAGATGATCTCATCATACTGCCGGTCTTTTTGTAGGGTTTCGATAGCAATAGCCAAGGGTTCCGGCATCATCACCATTCCTGCTCCGCCGCCAAACTGGTAGTCGTCTACCTGGGCATGTTTATAAGGGGTATAATCGCGGAGGTTGTGCACCACTACTTCCAGTAAGCCTTTGGCTTGTGCACGTTTCATAATAGAGTGTGCAAAAGGACTGTTCAGCAGGTCGGGAACTACGGAGATAATGTCGATTCTCATTCAGGGGAATGATTAATGTTTAATGAATAATGGTTAATGCTTGATGTTGGATTGGGCTGTTTTAACAATGGCAGTAAGGATACGGATGAGTTCTTCTGATTTTTTAGTCAGTTCTTCAAATTTGAAATCTATAAAACCAGACGCTTTTAATAATCGTAACCAATAGTTGGCCTCCCGGGCTTCTTTACTGGCAATAGATATTTTGGCAATAAAATCTCTTTTGGATTGACCAGCATCGGCCTCTTCTATATTGGCTCCTATGCTTGTTGCTGCCCGTAAAAATTGTTTGGACAGTACAAACTCATTTTTACTGAGGAGTAGTTTATACAGTTGAATAGCCTCTAATGCAAACTCAAATGATTTGGTTTTTACCAGGTTCTCCTTCATAATCTTCTCATTAAAAATTAACCATCAATCATTCAAAGTTGATTTATTTTAATCTGTTTGCAGATATTCGAAGCAATCGCCGGTCCCTCATAGATAAAACCGGTGTATACCTGTACCAGCGAGGCACCAGCATCCAGTTTTTCCTGCGCATCGGCAGCGGTAAAAATACCCCCGGCGGCAATGATCTTGATGTTTCCTTTGCTGTGCTCATGAATGTAGCGGATCACCTCTGTGGCACGCTTACGCAGCGGTTTGCCGCTCAGGCCGCCTGCACCGATGTCGTTTACCATTTGTGTATCGCTGTTCAGGTTGCTGCGGTCGATGGTTGTATTGGTAGCCACAATACCTTGTATGCCGGTATCTTCTACCAGGCTGATGATATCGTCCAGTTGCTCATTGGTAAGGTCTGGCGCAATTTTCAGCAATATGGGCCTGTTCTTTCCTTTCGTTTTGTTGAGTTCCTGAAGGCGGTTCAGGATACGTGTCAACGGTTCTTTGTCCTGCAGGGCGCGCAGGCCGGGTGTGTTCGGGCTGCTCACATTCACAACAAAATAATCGACTACCTCATAAAGAGCAATGAACGCCTTTTCATAATCGTCGATTGCATTTTCATTGGGTGTATCCTTGTTCTTACCGATGTTGCCTCCTACGATGATCCGTTCATGTGGCCGGGATAGCCGTTGCGCTGCTGCGGTAGCTCCTTCGTTGTTGAAGCCCATGCGGTTGATCACGGCCTGGTCTGCGGGCAGGCGGAACAAGCGGGGTTTAGGGTTGCCGGGTTGCGCCAGGGGGGTAACCGTACCAATTTCTACAAAGCCGAAGCCCAGGCAGGACAATTCATTGATCCATCGGGCGTCTTTATCGAAACCGGCCGCAAGTCCTACCGGGTTGGGGAAGGTAATACCCCACAAGGTACGTTCGAGAGATTGGTTTTTGTAAGAGAACATATTGCGCATCAGTTTGCGCAGCAAAGGATTGCGGTAAGCGCACTGCAGCCTGGCCATAGCCCAGTAATGAACTTCTTCAGGATCGCGGCGGAACAGTATTTTGCGGATTAACGGGTACATAAGCCGCAAAGATAGAAGGATTTTTGATCGCGGATTTGTGATTTGACTTTTTCCATTACTTCATATGACTCAGGATCTCCTCCTTACCGGTATAACCGGAATTGAACCAGTACATCTGTTCTTTTTTATACAGGAATAGAGTGGGGAGCGAAAAGACCGAGAGTTCATTACAGACAAGCGTATTGCTATCGGCATTGATGCGTACCATTTTCAGACGATTCCCCATTTCTTTTTTTATTTCTTCGAGGAAAGGGTCCATTCTTTTACAGGGGCCGCACCAGTCTGCATAAAAATCGACCAGCACCCACTGATCCGGGCCTGATTTGATCAGGGTCTTGTATTGTTTCAGGGACATGCCTTTCATTTTGACCGGCTGTTGCTGTGCCTGTGTACTGCTACTACAGAGCAGGAAAAGGGCGGCCATTACAATGGTGATTTTCTGTTGCATCAATGGGTATACTGCTTAATGATCTGTTCTAATTGTTTTGCCGGTACCACGCCCGACTCTCGCCATTTGATCTGCCCCTTTTGGAATAAAACCAAAGTAGGCACTCCCTGTATCTGCAGCTGGCTGGCAATGGCGGGATTCTTGTCTACATCTACTTTGAGAATTTTTGCTTTATCTCCTACAGCCTTTTTCAGATCTTCCAATATCGGCTTCATCATTTTGCAGGGGCCGCACCATTCGGCGAAGAAGTCTACCAGGGTTGGCGTGTCGCTTTTGATGATTTCAGTAAATTTTTCAGACATGCTTTTATTGTTTCCTTTACCGAATATACTGACAGAATGCTCAACGCGAAAAAAGGGAAAGCAATTTAGCGTAAGCTTGACAAATGCGTAATTCACAAAATAGTTTAGAGAATGTGAATATCTAAAAACTGGCTTTATTTTTTTAAAAATATTGAGTAGTATTGCAATAGTTTCATTTTATACGGTTTATTGGTTAGCGCCTGCTGTTTTTACAGCGGGCGATTTTTTTTTCTCCTTCTATTTATTGTATATTGGCGTAGATAGGTTTCTTTTAAAGAAATCATCAATATTCTTCAATTGATATTTTTGATTGGTTAGCAGTGCTAACTAATTTGGATATGATTTATTTTCGCCTTAATTCATAAGAATGGAATTTTCTGCTTCTATGCCATTTGGCCGTGCATTGGCCATCCTAGCCAAAACCTATTTCGGAGCCCTGACCAAAAGGTTGGGGGAACACGAAATAGAACGTTACTATTCTATTTTGATCTTCCTGGACAAAAGCGATAAAAACTGTACCCAGCAATTACTCTGCGACCAGCTCAAGATCGATAAAGTATCGATGGTACGTATTATAGACTACCTGATTAAGAAGGACTTTGTACAAAAGCTGCAAAACCAGGACGACCGCAGGGAATACTTCATCAGGCTCACGCCAAAGGCAAAGCACCTGCTGCCCAGCATGTACACAGCCATAGATAACGTGAATAAGGCTGCCATGAAAGGGTTGTCCAAAGAAGAGCAGAAAATATTTAACCAACAGCTGGCACTCATCCAGCAAAACCTGGATGCCTTACCCTTTGAAAAAATCTACATCAACTATAAAACAGCGAGTAAAAGCAAAAAAGAATGAAGACCCGAACGATCCTCCTCATCATTGGTATATTGGTAGTACTGGCCTTGATCAAGCTATTTTTCCTGCGGCCGGAACATGCTGATACCCCCAAGGGAAGTATGTCGAAAAGCCAGCCGGTTACCGTTACCGGTTATATTGTACACCCGCAGGTGCTTGAAAACAAGATATTCTCTTCCGGTACTGTGATGGCCAATGAAGAAGTGGCTCTGCGCCCTGAAGTAGCCGGAAAACTTACCGCTGTTTATTTTAAAGAAGGAAGTACGGTAAAGAAAGGTGCCTTGCTGGCGAAGATCAACGATGCAGACCTGCAGGCCCAACTGAAAAAACTGCAATTGCAATCCAAGTTGTCCAAAGAACGTGAAGTGCGGCTGAAAGGTTTGCTGGATATACAGGGCGTGAGCCAGGAAGAGTACGATATGAACACCAACCAGTTGCAGACGATGAGTGCAGACATGGACTATGTACGGGCACAAATTGCCAAAACGGAGATCCGCGCTCCCTTCAACGGCAGAATTGGCCTGAAGCAGGTCAGCGAAGGCAGTTTCGTCGTCAGTACCGATATCATTGCTACGATACAGCAGACCGATGCGTTGAAGATAGACTTTACGATTCCCGAACGTTATTCTTCTGTTGTCGCTGTAGGCGATATGATCGACTTTTCGGTAGAGAATCAGCAGGGGCAGTTCGAGGCAAAAGTATTCGCCATCGAACCACGTATCGATCAGCAGACCCGCAACATCATGATCCGTGCCCTGTACGATAACCAGAAGGCCGGTATCTTTCCCGGTGCCTTTGCCAAGATTGAGTTGATTGCCAATAAAAAGCAGGCTTCACTGATGGTGCCTACTGAAGCAGTCATCCCTGAACTGAAAGGTAAAAAAGTATTTCTCAGTAAAAAAGGAAAGGCTGTCCCTGCAACAGTTGTGACCGGTATCCGCAACGACGCGGCAATAGAAATCATCAGCGGTATTGCCGAAGGAGATACCGTCATCACTACCGGCATTATGTCGCTGAAGCCAGATGCCCCTGTCAAAATCATCAGCATTAAACAATAGTTTTCCCGGATCATGAACCTTTCTTCAACCAGCATCAACAGGCCGGTACTGGCCATTGTGATGAACCTGATCATTGTTCTGTTCGGGGCCATTGGGTACACCTTCCTGGGTGTGCGTGAATACCCGTCTATTGATCCGCCTATCATTACCGTGCGGACGAACTACTCCGGGGCGAATGCCGACGTGATCGAATCGCAGATCACCGAACCGCTGGAGAAAGCCATTAACGGTATTGATGGCGTGCGTACCATTTCCTCGTCCAGCAACCAGGGTTCCAGCGTCATCACGGTAGAGTTCAACCTCAG
>DATJDO010000394.1:0-1529 GCA_035497375.1 Chitinophagaceae bacterium
CCCGGGTCAAAATCGATGGTACCGAAAAAGCTGCCGGATGCATACAGGTTTTGAGCAGAATCGCTTGAAACCGCAGTGACCCATGATCCCGACAGGCTTGTTTTACCTTCAAGCTCACGGATCCAAAGCAGCTTGCCTGTATCATCGTATTTTGTCAGATATGCGTTATTGGAAGCAACAATATATCCGCCATGGTCCGGGTCAAAATCGGAGCTGCCCGATAAGCGGCCGCCGGTATAGAAATTCCCGGTCCTGTCTACGGTTGCACAAATCAGAAAATTTTTTCCGCTGCCCAATTTTGCTGCACGGATAAAGTGCCCATCCAGGTCGAGTTTCAGGACATATGGCCCTGCGCCATTCAACATATGCACTCCCGGACCGGGATCAATATCAGTGGTATCAGGTGCATTGCCCGAAACATACAGGAAACTGTCTTTACTGATATTAACCAGGCGTGCCAGGTTTCTTTTACCGATAGTCTGCGCCCAGACAAAATTTCCATCCTGGTCAATCTTGCTGATGTACAGACTCTGGGTGTCTGCTGCTACAAGGGGGAAAGTTCCGGCACCCGGATCAAAATCCACAGTAGCACAGAAGGTGCCCACGGTATAGACATTCCGATCCCGGTCAAGCGCTAAAGAGAAGGCCATATCATTATACGGGCCGCTCAATGATTTTGCCCAGACAAAGTGACCTGATGCATCCAGTTTTACAATAAATACGTCGAAGCTATCCTCCAAAAATGTACCCGGAGTTGCGGTCAGTTTGAATACTCCTGGTCCGGGATCAAAATCCCGGGTACCTTTAAAAATCCCTGTGAAATAAGCCGCTCCTTTGTCATCTACCTGCATCGACAAAATTCCCAGGGCATTGGAAGCGGCCTTCCAGCTTTTGGCCCAGTCGAAAACCGGAGTTTGGGCAGGCACAGATATAGCGCAATGCAAGAGCAGCAGCAAGCTGATCAGCAATTTCATAGGGAGTAAGTTTGGTAATTCAAATATAACTAATGTGAAATTATATTTCTATGAAACCGCAGTTTATTTCCTGAGGAGGCTGAAATTGGCAATGACCGGGTTATGGTCTGAAAGTAATGGTGTGCTGAGACTTTCGTAGCCCATGAGGTGCAAGAGGCTATCGTCGTAAAAAATATAATCGATCCGCAAAGTAGGTGAGATCATATTGTAAGTACGTCCCAGCCCTTTCCCTTTTTTGACAAAAGCGTCTTTAAGGTTGCCTTTGATGGTGGTGTAGGTGTAGGAGCAGGGCACATCGTTCAGGTCGGCGCAAAGTATGGCGGGGTAGGGGCTTTTATCTATTTCCGCCCGGGCCAGTATAGCCTGCGGTGCACGCTTCAGGTAGGCATGGTGCATTTTTTCCGCGAAGGTTCTGGAATACCCTGGCTTTTGTTCCAGCTTTTCAGTGTTGGTTTTGACTTCTTCGATAAATGCTTTGTCTTTATCGGCCAGCAGGAAGGACTGCAGGTGTACGACAAACAGGCGTACTTTTCTGTCATCAGGCAGGGTTACATC
>DATJDO010000395.1:0-3518 GCA_035497375.1 Chitinophagaceae bacterium
AACAACACCCTGGAAACCTTTACCTTTTGTCGTGCCGATTACACTAACTTTTTCGCCTTCAGCGAATATGTCACAGGTGATGGACTCACCGAGTTGTTTGGAGATTGAACTGTTGCGCAGTTCTTTAACTACAGACTTAGGCGTTGTATTTGCCTTAGTGAAGTGATTGATTAATGCTTTGGGCGTGTTTTTTTCTTTTGCTTCGCCGTAAGCTATCTGTAGCGCATTGTATCCGTCTGTTTCAACGGTTTTGATTTGCGTTACCACACATGGTCCAGCTTCGATGATGGTACAAGCAGTTTGCTTGCCATTAGATTCGAAGATACTGGTCATACCGATTTTTTTACCTATAATACCTTTCATTTTCTTATATTTTGAACCAAGCGCCCGGTTTTATATTGTGTGGACCGGGATTGGTGTTTTTTCAAAAAACTAAAGAACTTTTTATTCCTTTTTACTCTTTCCAGGCTTTTCAGCCTGATTCTTTTTGTTGTTATGCCTTGATCTCTACTTCAACACCGCTGGGCAGATCCAGCTTTGACAGTGCATCGACTGTGCGTGAGGATGAAGTGTAAATATCCAGCAAACGCTTGTGTGTGCACAATTGGAATTGCTCACGCGCTTTTTTGTTTACGTGCGGCGAGCGCAGCACCGTAAAGATTTTTTTCTCTGTGGGCAACGGAATGGGGCCTGTAACTACTGCTCCTGTATTGCGCACTGTTTTTACGATTTTGTCTGCTGATTTGTCAACAAGATTGTGATCGTATGATTTCAGTTTGATTCTGATGCGTTGAGACATAACTTTCAAATAGCTTTATCCGTCAAAAAATTTCGGACTGCAAAGGTAAGCGCTTATTTCTTTCTACCAAAAATATTTTTAAAGTTTTTTTTGAATGAATAACTATGGCCTTCCCGGAGTAGCGCTGTGGATTAACCGGACTTGCTATCAGTAAGGTTCTTTAAAGACTTTTCAGGAAAAATAGTGGTGATAAGTTGCAATTTTTTTTCACCTGAAGCCGTTTAGAATAAAATCTGGTTTTTTACTTAAAACAGCTCCATTCATGAACAAATCATGCGTCATACAAACAGCCCTGGCCCTGCTGGGAGCGCTGCTACTTTTCTCATCCTGCCAAAGGTGCACCTCCTGTGGCGAAAGCATTATGACTACGGGAGCCTCATTATCCGGCCCTGATTCGATTGCAAATCCGAAACCTGCGATCCTATCTGTAATCCCTTCAGGTATTGTCGTAAAGCGCAATTGCGATAATAGCAGGAATTTTGACTGTATACAGGAAATGGAAGTGGTAAGTGTTACCTGTAACAGGGAATTACAATTACAAGAAGGTACTCATCCGGCAGGATATAACCTCCTATCTGATAAAAATATCATCAACCTTAACCAATACAATCATCCGGACAGTGTTAGTGCAACCCGACAATTAACACTTCAACCCGGAGGAACATTCCAGTCTGGAACCTATACCTTCTACATGGAGGCCAAAATTGGCGTGGATGGGGTGATATACGACACGGAACAGATCACCTGGACACAGCCATAGTAGCACCTTTGAGCCTACAAAGTTTTGTTTTTCAGTAGCCGGATCCTGTTGTATGATTCATTGATGCGTGCCTGTGGTATTTTACCCGTTTTCACCAGTTTCCTGATCCTGCTGTGCACTTCGGTGGCCGACACGGGCTTATCCTTACCACTCACATTGTTGGCAAACATCACAATGTCCACACCTGCATTGATGGCCAGAGCCAGGGCATTGTCCAGCCCGTACTCCTTGCTGATGGCATGCATCTGCATATCGTCCGAAAACACAACGCCATTGTACCGCAGCAAGCCGCGCAGGATGCCATCGATCACCTTTTTGGAAAGGGTGGCCGGCAAAAGACTGTTGTCCCAGTTCCTGTTGATAATGTGTGCCGTCATAATCGCATCGCAGCTACCGGAACGGAGGATATTGCTGTAGGGAAACAGCTCCTGGAAGTCCCAGGTTTCCGTTACCTCTACAATACCATGGTGCGAATCTGCATTGGAGCTGCCATGCCCGGGAAAGTGCTTCAATATCGTTTTAACGCCATTCTGATGATGCGCTTTGATGCACAGCAGTGCGTGCTTGCTCACCAGGTCCGGGCGGGCGGAGAAGCTCCGCTCGCGTTGCACAATCACTGTATTTTGCGGGTTAACGGCCAGATCCACACTGGGTGCGTAGTTAAAATTAAAGCCAAGTTCCGCCAGCTCTGCGGCAAGGCGGTTGTTGTAGTAAAAGGTTGAATCTGCGTTATCCAAATTGCCTAAATAAGCGGCAGAGGGCATAGCCACAAAGCCATATTTTTCTTTAAGCCGGTGTACCTTTCCGCCTTCTTCGTCGATGGTGACCAGGAGCGGAATCTGCGCCGGGGACTGCAAAGCTTTGATCATTTGCTGCAACGTATTTTTCGAGTCCATTTGGGCAATATTCTTTTCAAAAAGCACAATACCGCCTAATTTATGGCCTCTTATTTCCGCTAAAAGAACATCGGAATCGGCCACTTGTGTACGGTCATTGATACCGATCATAATCATTTGCCCGATCTTGATATCCAGACTATCCGTACTGTTGGCGGCGCAGGTAAAGGACAGCTGCAGGAAGGTAAAAAAAACAGGCAAGGCCCTTCGTACACGGGTTTTGAAACTCTTCTTCATTCGGTTTAAACTTTTTGGTTGATACAGTAATGCTTCACTACCCTTCTTCCTCAATTCCGGCTACACAGCAGCACCTTGTCCGATTCAGAAAAGATGCCGGCAAACAGGCATTCCGGTGCCGCTGCTGTTGCGCACCGGCACCCTGCAAGATACGTACACACGCAAAAATAATAGAAGGCCGTACCGGTATAAAAAAAGGACCGGCATTGTGCCGGTCCTTTTATACTATCATTCCTGGCGCTTACGGCGCGCTTATTTTGTTTATTTTTTCCGTACCCAGTGTTTGTCCATTTTCATCCGTAATCCTGAAGAAATAGCTGCCATCGGCAAAATCCGCCAGATCAACTGTGGTAGCATCCTTAATGGATAAGAGGGTCTTTCCCGCAATATCTGTAACCATCACATTCACTTTGATCGGTGCATCGATCGTCACACTTGTATGCGTAGGGTTCGGATACAATCTCACCTTCATATCCGCATACTGCGGGTTAATGCCTGTAGGTGGCTGGATATCCAGGGTATCCGAATTGATGGTACAACCATTTGCATCAGTCACCTCAACATAAAACTTGCCTTTGCTGCTTACAGTATAAGTTTTGCCTGTTGCTCCAAAGATCCATTTGATATCCTGGTACCATTGGAAAGCCCTGTATGTGCCGCCGGTAATGGATAATAACGGTGGCGTATAGACCAGTGAAGGTTTAGGAGTCGGGGGATAAAAATCCACCCTGGCCCTGTTGGTGGCATAGGTACATCCCGCGGCATTCGTCACAACAACTCTATAGTATCCGGTATCAGATGCTGAGGTAATAGACCTCGTAAGGGG
>DATJDO010000396.1:0-1944 GCA_035497375.1 Chitinophagaceae bacterium
CCGGCTTCTATCTCTTTATACAAAGCCTGGAACGGAAGGGTGCAGGTATCAGGGCCCTTGATCTGTATGGCCGCCGCCTGCTTTTCCTGTTCCTGTTTGGTGTAGTACATGCTTACCTGGTATGGGACGGCGATATCCTGTACCATTACGGTATCTGCGGTTTCTTCCTGATCCCCTTCAGGTCACTGCCTGTACGGCAATTGTTGCTGGTCTTGCTGGTGCCCGTTGCGGTACTCAGTATTAACCAGCTGGTCTATACAGGGGATACCATACAGCGGCAAAAAGAATATACACAGCTCATGCAGAAAGATCGTCCGCTGCTCAGTGAGGAAGAAAATAAAAAGGTAAAAGAATGGGCGCAGGAAACTGAACGTGGAGTTGCTGATACGGCAAACATAGAAGTCGTGCGTAAAACATATCCCGAGAGTATCCGGGAGAACGCGAAAGTGGTGAAATTGCATATGGGCAACATTGTGAACCGCGGCATTCTGTTCCGCACCTTCATCATGATGATCCTCGGTGTTGTTTTGTGCAAAAGCGGAATTTTCCGGGAGTATAGGACCTGGATATACTACTGGCCTTTTACATTTTTCCTGTTGCTGACAGGTCTCATCATTAACTATCAGCGTTATGAGCAGGCCAGTTACCGGTATTTTGAACCGGTACTCAGCTATGCCCGGGCTTTTGAATTCCTGTTTGCAAAAGAGATACTCGCAGTGGCCTATGTCTTGCTGTTCAACGGATTGTACCAGCGGTTTTTCAACGGGCGCAGCAGCACTCTGATCAGAAACATCGGTAAAACAGCGCTGAGCAATTATATCCTGCAAAGTATCCTTTGCGGGCTGATCTTTTACGGCTATGGTCTGGGCTATTACAACAGAGTGTCACGCAGCGGCCTGCTGCTGGTTATTCCGTTGATCTGGGCCGTGCAGCTCGTTCTGAGCTGGCTTTGGATGCAATACTATAAGCAGGGCCCGCTGGAAGCACTGTGGCGCAGGCTGATCTATGGAAAAACTATTCCGGGCCGGTAATCAATCGGTACGAAGATTTGAAAATGAAAACGGTTGTAAGCCGGTCTCTCTGTGACCCCTTCCCATAAGGGGAGCTGAGACTCGGGGAAATTATTTTCACTAAAGTCAGCATTAATTATTTAGTTCCCGAATCGATTATCTACGCCCCTTTCTCTTTTAGGAGGAGGTATCCGAAGGAGTGGGGCAGGCTGAATCGTTACTCCTGAATGCTAGTAATGCGTACGCCAATACGGTGGTGTCACCGGGCATTTGTACTTTTTGATCTGTATAGAGATATGAAACTGTGCCATCAGGTATTGGTCTCTGGTAGCGCTTGATCCGCGCTGTTTGCCTTCACGTCCCAATGGGCTTGCAGGATTATTGAGCAGGGAGGGGTCCTGTATGTAATACGCTGCATTGAGTGCAGACGGATCGGGTGCAAACTTATCCGCGCCTACATAAGTGGTGCTGACATCATCCAGGTAATCTGTGTTCGTAAGCCTGTCGGTGATTTCCAGTCCTATATTGACACCGGGTACCACCCACCACTTTACACCGATTCCTATCGGGAAGCACATGGCCAGTTTGTTGTATTTTCGGTCGGCGTATTGGCCGCCAAAATTCTGCCCTTCGGTGCCCAGTGGCTGCAGGTAATACTTGTCACCATTGTAGCGTGTGTAGGGGTTGTAATAGAAACCTCCGATCCCCCCGGTAATATAGGGCGTCCACTGGTGTTCCAGGCTGCCGGTCTCGAAGCGGAAAAAATTGAATTCTGCCTGCAGTGTAGCGTCAAAAATCTGACTCTCAAAGCTCAGGTTGCGCATTTTCTGGTAGGCATTTTTATTATAACTGTCTTTGTATCCTACCTGTGTATAGTTGGCAGACAACCGCAGCGCCAGGTAATGATTGAGATTGTAGCGGCCGAATACACCGA
>DATJDO010000397.1:0-1809 GCA_035497375.1 Chitinophagaceae bacterium
AGATCGTGACGGAAGAAATGGGCAATTTCGACTTCGTGCCGATGCTGGAGGGCAAGAATAACTAACACGGTTTTAAAAAAGTACACGGGCAACGCGTGACTACAGATAAAGTATGAATTGGGAAGGATTGTATACCCCGCGCCGTACAGGCGATGCCGGACATAAGCAGCGGAACCCGGACCAGGCCCGCAATTCCTACATGAGGGATTATGACCGCATCATATTTTCGTCCGCCTTCAGGCGCCTGCAAAACAAGACGCAGGTCTTCCCGTTGCCCGGCCCGGTATTTGTGCACAACCGCCTTACGCATAGCCTGGAAGTGGCTTCGGTAGGGCGCTCGCTGGGTAAGATCGCCGGTGAAAAGATCGCTGATAAGTATGCCGGAAGCGGTACCGGATTCGATGAGTTTTACCGGCACGAGCTGGCCTATGTGGTGGCCTCGGCCTGCCTGGCGCACGATATCGGCAACCCGCCTTTCGGGCATTCAGGCGAAGATGCGATCAGGGCTTTCTTTACTACTTTGGAAGGAACGGATAAACAACGCCTGGAACAGGAGCTGACACCCAACCAGTTGCTGGATTTTCAGCGCTTTGAGGGCAACAGCAATGCCTTGCGTACCCTGACCCATAATTTTGCAGAACCGGAACCGGGAGGTTACCGGCTTACCTATACTACACTGGCCTCTATCGTTAAATACCCGTGTTCCTCTGCTACAGGTTTTAATAAACAGAAGGGTATCCACGCCAAGAAGTCAGGCTTCTTTGATTCCGAAATGGCTACGTACCGGAGTATGGCGCAGGATCTGGGGATACCGGAGCTGGAGGACAACGTTTTTGCCCGGCACCCCTTTGTGTACCTGGTGGAGGCTGCGGATGATATCTGCTACCGGGTGGTAGACCTTGAAGACGCACACCGCCTGGGCATCATCACCCTTGAGAAATTCAAATCCTTATTATTGCCTTTTTTTGAAGGCAGTAAGGGCTACAACAACCGTGAGTGGATAGAGCAGAAGCTCAGCAACATCAACGATGCGAACCAGCAGGCACAGTATATCCGCGCCAACTGGATCGGCCTGATGGTGCAGAAACTGGCCGACCTGTTTATGGAACATGAAGAATTGCTGCTGGCAGGAGCGCTGAATAAAGATCTGCTGGCTTGTCTGCCGGAGCACGAGTGCGCCCTGGTGAAGGAGATCAATACTTTTTCCTACCGGCATATTTATAACCACCGTTCGGTAGTAGAGATCGAGTTAAGTGGCTTCCACATCATCGGGACTCTGCTCAAAGACTTTATCCGTGCAGTATTGCACCCGGAGGAGGCCCGCTCAGAGAAATTGTTGCTATTGGTGCCTGCACAGTTCCCGGTAGATACTGACCGTCCGCAAAACCTGTACGGCAATATACAGTCGGTGGTGGATTTTATAGCAGGGATGACTGACCTGTTTGCAATAGACCTTTACCAGAAGATCAGCGGTATCCATATTTCGAGAATCGGGTAGCTTTTCTCTTTGGATGCCTGATTAACATGGGATTTATGGTAGATGCGTTTACCTTTGTAGTAACAGTACCTGCCACGCCTCTATACAAAGCGCACCATGGCGGGTCTTTTTATTTAACGCAGTATGCGTGTTGATAAAGCCGGGAAATTCATAGAAGATCAGATCGCACCACTTATAGAAAAGGTTATGACTATTGATGAACGGCTCTGCAATTACGCATAAAAATATTCTCCTTTGGAACAGAAGCATCCGCAATACCTGAAAATAGAAGATTATACTTACGAACTGCCGGAAGACCGTATAGCCCAGAT
>DATJDO010000398.1:0-3441 GCA_035497375.1 Chitinophagaceae bacterium
GGCGTGGTCGATAACGTAGGCGGCTCCCTGCTGTTGCAGACCAATGACGGCGCACCCAATTACAAAGTGGTGCTGGTAGACCCGGCGAAACTCAGTGCCCCGGCAAAACTGATCATACCGGAACAGAAAGAAAAGCTGGAAGGTGTGAGTACGGGAGGTGGTAAACTGTTTGCCAGTTATCTAAAAAACGCCTGCACGCGCGTAGCCCAATACAACAAAGACGGCAAACTGGAACATGACATCAGCTTACCGGGCATCGGCACAGCCTCCGGTTTCGGTTCTTATAAAAACGACGATTTCTTTTTCTACACCTTCACTTCCTATGTGTACCCGCCCACCATTTTCCGCTATGATATCAAAACAGGAAAATCGGAACTGTTCAAAAAATCAGAAGTAAAATTCAATCCCGACCTGTATGAAACCAGGCAGGTGTTCTACCCTTCCAAAGACGGGTCAAAAGTATCTATGTTCATCACCTGCAGGAAAGACCTGAAGCTGGACGGAACGAATCCCACATTGCTGTATGGCTATGGCGGCTTCAACATTAGCCTCACTCCTGCTTTTTCTGTAGCCAACATGGTATTCCTTGAAAACGGTGGTGTGTATTGTGTAGCCAACCTGCGCGGTGGCGGCGAGTACGGCGAAGACTGGCATAAAGGCGGTATGCTGGCCAACAAACAAAATGTATTCGACGACTTTATTGCCGCAGCAGAATACCTGATCAGTGAAAAATATACAAGCAAGGAACGCCTGGCCATCAGGGGTGGTTCAAACGGTGGCCTGCTGGTGGGCGCCTGTCTGGCACAGCGCCCGGATCTGTTTGCCGTAGCGATACCGCAGGTGGGTGTACTGGATATGCTGCGTTATCATAAATTTACTGTAGGATGGGGATGGGCTGTAGAATATGGCAGCAGCGATAAAGAGGCCGATTACCAATACCTGATCCGCTATTCACCGCTGCACAACCTGAAAAAGGGTGTTTGCTACCCGGCTACACTGATCACCACTGCAGACCACGACGACCGCGTGGTGCCGGCACACTCATTCAAATTTGCCGCAACCTTGCAGGAAGCCCAGGGCTGCGATCATCCTACATTGATCCGCATCGATGCCAAAGCGGGGCATGGCGCGGGCAAACCAACCTCAAAAACAATAGACGAGGCTGCCGACATCTGGAGCTTCCTGTTTTACAATATGCACATATCGCTTTAAACTGTTTCTTTCTTTTTCCAAAATGCCATCCGTAAGGGTGGCATTTTTGTATGATTACCCTTTACAAGGTTTTGCAAAAAAATCCGGCATCAAAGAAGTTTTTTTTGTTTTTATGAAAACGCGTTGTATCCTTGCAGCAGAAAAAGCAGCCTTTCGTTTTTTCTTTGTCAAAAAGCGCTGCGTCCACGCAGGTATTTTTTCTCCTTTTTTGTTAACACGACTGCTTATACCCTGACATTCTTGGGCGTACCTGTATCGCCGCTTATTCAATTATATTTTCACCGACAATTTATTCAATGCCAATTGATCATTCCCAGTTAGAGAATATGCTCGTGCCCGAGCTATTGGACATGATGCGCAGCCGCAATATTCCTATTGCTCCCAGCTCAGATAAACAATCCTTAATTAAAACCATATTGGAACACGAACAGAACCCGGCTCCCGGAGCTGCCGACAGCGCTACGGAAGAAACGGAAAAGAAACGCAGGGTGAGAAAGCCCCGTACAGAAAAGCCGGCAGACGATAACGCTGCACCAGAGACAAGCACAGCAGCAGAAAGCACCCCGGCAGCACCTGAAGAAAAAGAACAGGAAGCAGCAGGCGAAACCGAAAAACCCATTAAACGCGCCCGCAAACCGAAAGCCGCTCCGGCAACCGTAGTAACGGTAATCCCGGACGCTGAAAAACCCTTTACCGGACCTGCAGCAACGCAGAACGAGGCTGTGCCGGCACCAGCAGCGCAGGCAGCACCGGATAAAAATGCTCCGTCCCAACCTTCGCGTTCAGAACAGTTTGAACAGCGCAGGCAAAAACAAAGGAACAATCCCCCCCAGCAACAAAGACGCGAACAAACTCCCCTCCAGGAGACAGAAGCGAAAGCGACAGACAATACGGAAGATTCCGGCATTATTATGCCCACAGAGTCTGCCAGTGATATACAGCCCCCGCAGGAAAGTATCCCTTCGGAACGCCCGCCACAACCCCAGCAGAACAACCAGCAAAACAACCGCAAACAACAATTCGGCAACTATAATGTAGAATTTGACGGCGTCGTACAAAGTGAAGGCGTGCTGGAAATGATGCCAGACGGTTACGGGTTCCTGCGCAGCAGCGACTACAACTACCTGAACTCTCCCGACGACATTTATGTTTCTCCTTCGCAGGTGAAATTGTTCGGACTGAAAACCGGCGACACAGTAAAGGGTAACGTGCGGGCACCTAAAGAAGGCGAAAAGTATTTTGCACTCGTAAAGGTGGATACCATCAATGGCCGCCTGCCGGACGAAATCCGCGACAGGATACCATTTGACTACCTCACCCCCCTGTTCCCTTTCGAAAAACTGACCCTGACCAGCGCTGCCAACAATTACAGCACGCGTATCGTGGACTTGTTTGCTCCTATCGGTAAAGGCCAGCGTGGCCTGATCGTAGCGCAGCCGAAAACGGGTAAGACCATGCTGCTGAAAGAAATAGCCAATGCCATCGCGTCCAACCACCCGGAATGCTACCTGATGGTCGTCCTCATCGACGAGCGCCCGGAAGAGGTAACGGACATGCAACGCAGCGTGAATGCCGAGGTGATCGCTTCTACTTTCGACGAACCAGCAGACAAGCATGTAAAAGTGGCGACCATTGCTTTGCAGAAAGCCAAACGCCTGGTGGAAGTAGGGCACGATGTGGTGATCCTGCTGGATTCGATTACCCGCCTGGCCCGTGCGCACAATACCGTGGCTCCCTCCAGCGGTAAAGTACTGAGCGGTGGTGTGGAAGCCAATGCAATGCAGAAGCCCAAGCAATTTTTCGGCGCTGCGCGCAAGATCGAGAATGGTGGCTCGCTGACCATACTGGCCACAGCCCTGATCGATACCGGTTCTAAAATGGATGAGGTGATCTTTGAAGAATTCAAAGGAACAGGTAATATGGAGTTGCAGCTGGACCGCAAACTGGCCAACCGCCGTATTTACCCTGCTATAGACCTCGTATCTTCTTCCACTCGCCGCGACGACCTGTTGTTTGACAAGGACGTACATGGCAAGGTATGGATCCTGCGTAAGCACCTGGCCGATATGAATGCCGATGAAGCGATGAACTTCCTGTTGCAGCAAATGCGCGGCACGAAGACCAACGAGGAGTTTTTAGCAACAATGAATAAATAATTTTTAACCCTGCCATTAAGTAATAAAAAATCTTTTTTTGATAAAAAGGAAAAACTTATTACTTTTGCGCAAA
>DATJDO010000399.1:0-2466 GCA_035497375.1 Chitinophagaceae bacterium
CTATATAGACATCACAGCACCGGCAGAGCAGATCTGGGACAATGTGACACGGGTAACGACCATTAGTGAGGTACAGGATAAGGGCTGGCTGACCCGCCTCCTGAACTTCCCGAGGCCTTTAAAAGCAGAACTCAATTTTGAAGGTGTGGGTGCATACCGGGAAGCGGTCTTTACCAATGGCCTCGTTTTCCACGAAACGGTTACGGAGTACATCGACAATAAAAGGATGTCCTTTACCATCAAAGCGCTCCCTCACGAAATTCCGCTCACGACAATGGATGAACATTTGGTTGTGGGTGGAAAATATTTTGACGTACTCAATGGCACATACGAGCTTGAAAAGCTGAACGGAACAACGTACCGCCTGCATTTGTGGAGTAATTTTAAACTGACCACCACCTTCAATTTTTACGCAAGCTGGTGGGCAAGCCATATTATGAAAGATATTCAAAACAATATTTTACAAATTGAAAAACAAAGGGCAGAGCTGTCACTGCACTAAGCATTTTACTTCTTGCAACAGAAATGGACTGCAAATCGCAATAGCCCACAAAACAATTAAAAAATCATCATAACTTCCACTTTAAGTTTTTTCGCAATAAATTGCAGGGGCAAATTTTTAACCCGATAAAAAATAAAACATATGGCAAGCAACGCAACTCCCACTGTCTTCCTGGTAGATGATGAACCGATTCAAAACGAGATGTTAAAAGATTATCTCGCCGAGCGTTTTAATTATACATTCAACCTCTACGACAATGGGGAAGAAGCGTTGAACAACATGCGCCTGAATCCCGAAATTGTCATCCTGGACTATCACCTGAATGCACACAATACTGCAGCAAAAAACGGGGTACAGATTCTCAGGGAAATCAAAGAGCGGAATCCCAAGACGCAGGTCATCATGGTCAGCGGGCAGGATAAAATACAGGTAGCAGTAGACAGTATGAAGTATGGTGCCTATGACTACATTGTCAAAGGCGAGACTGCTTTTGCCCGCATGGAAAATACACTGAAGCGCATCAACGAATTTGAAGAATCCAAATTTGCTTACGAGTCTTCCCGTAAGAGCATCAGATTTTTAATTATCGCTATGATCTGCATTATCATTTTAAGCGTATTATTGCTAACCAACGGCCCCAGGCTGTAAGTTATCAATCAAACCACTTTTATTCGATCGTAATGCAATTAGCCGAAAGATTAAACAGGATATCAGAACCACAGACGATAAAAATGGCTAAGCTTAGCCGGGAATTGAAGGCACAGGGCCTGGACATTATAGACCTCAGCCTCGGAGAGCCTGATTTCCGTACCCCGCAGCATATCTGCGATGCAGCGGTAAAGGCCATGGATGAGGGGTATACAAAGTACACACCTGTAGTCGGTATCCTGGAGCTGCGTGAGGCGATCTGCACCAAGCTAAAGCGGGATAACAACCTTGATTATAAACCAGAAAATATCATTGTATCAACAGGTGCCAAACAAGCGCTTGAGAATGCGATTTTAAGCCTGGTCAATCCCGGGGATGAAGCCATCATCCCAACACCGTATTGGGTGACCTACGCCAGCCAGGTGAGGCTGAGCGAGGGAATCCCTGTATTTGTGGATTGCGGTATCGGGAGCGATTTTAAAATTACGGCCGAAAGGCTGGAGGCGGCCATTACACCTAAGACCCGGCTGTTTGTTTTTTCATCACCCTGCAACCCTACCGGTAGTGTGTACAGCAAAGAAGAGCTGGCCGCTTTGGCTGCTGTGTTTGAACGCTACCCGAATATTTCCATCATCAGCGATGAGATCTATGAGTACATCAACTATGTAGGCAAGCACGAAAGTATTGCCCAGTTTGACAGTATCAAAGATCGCGTGGTGCTGGTAAATGGTTTCTCCAAAGGTTTTGCGATGACCGGCTGGCGCCTGGGCTACATGGCTGCCAACAAAGAACTGGTACAGGCCTGCGATAAACTGCAGTCACAATTTACATCCGGCACCAACTCCATTGCGCAGAGGGCAGCTATTGCAGCCCTTTTGGGTGATCTTGAACCCAGCATGAAAATGGTTGAAGCGTTCAAAGAAAGGAAAGAGTATGTGATCAAAAACCTGGCACGGATACCTGGTGTTCACATCAATAACCCCGAAGGTGCTTTTTATGCCTTCCCGGATATCAGTTCCTTTTTCGGTAAGAAGAACGGAGACATCGTCATCAGCAACTCTGACGACATGGCCATGTACCTGCTGCATACCGGCCACGTCACTGTGGTAGATGGAGCCGCGTTTGGCAGCCCGGCCAATGTGCGTATTTCTTTTGCCACTTCTATGGACAACCTCATCGAAGCAGTAAAGCGTATCCGTTATGCACTCGAGTTGTTACAGTAGTGAAACTTATTTTAACCCTATAAGGGGGTTTTTGAAACCTTATAGAGTTCCCCATTAAAAGCAAGGCAGGATCAATTGATCCTGCCTTGCTTT
>DATJDO010000400.1:0-6235 GCA_035497375.1 Chitinophagaceae bacterium
GACAACAATACCTGTATGTGAACCGTGGTTTCGGCTTCCTGGGCTACCAGGGCCGCTTTGGCATTTTGCCGGAGATCACATTACTCGAGCTCAGCAACTGATATGCCGGCAGGAAAACCCACGCTGATTGTCATAGCCGGGCCTACTGCCGTTGGTAAAACCGGGGCAGCAATCAGGCTGGCACAAAGCCTGGGCACAGAAATCGTTTCCGCCGACTCCAGGCAATGCTATACGGGTATGCACATCGGCACAGCACAGCCCTCCGCAGCAGAACTGGCCCTTGTACCCCATCACTTTGTCAATTGCTTTCCCCCGGAACGCTCACTTTCTGCTGCCGACTATGAAAAACTGGCTCTGAGCTACCTGGACACCATTTTCCAAAAAAACGATTATGCCATTGCCTGCGGTGGCACAGGCCTGTATATCAAGGCGCTCTGTGAAGGCCTGGACGATATGCCACCTGTCGCCCCCGATATCGAAGCCCAGCTCAACCAAAACTACGCCAGGGAGGGTATGGATTGGTTGCAACAAAAAATCGCCGAAGCAGATCCTGTATTTTATGCCTCCTCCGGCGAAACAGCCAATCCGTCCCGGATGCTGCGCGCCCTGGCATTCCGTCTATCCACCGGGGAAAGCATTACCAGCTACCAAACCGGTATCAAAAAAGAGCGCCCGTTCGGTATAATAAAAGTAGGACTTGAATTGCCCCGCGCAGAACTGTACGACCGGATCAATACCCGTGTAGACCAGATGATACAAGAGGGACTGCTGCAAGAAGCAGAGCAGCTCTTCCCCCTCAGGCATTTAAAGAACCTGAATACCGTAGGATACAGCGAACTTTTCGATTATTTCGAAGGCAAACTCAGTCTGGCCCAGGCAATCGATAAGATCAAACAGCATAGCCGCAACTATGCCAAACGCCAGCTGACCTGGTTTAAAAAAGACAAAGCCTTTCATTGGCTACCGGCAAACGCCCCCGACCTGCATCAAAAAATAGCGGATATAATGCGCTGATGCATTGTACATTTTCCCTATATACATCGTTTCATGACCGTTCGTGAAAAAAAACGACCGTTTATGAAACAAATCAGGCACTTCTGAGCGGGCCAGCCTACTTTAGATCCCAGAATGAAGTGTTGGTCGGAATCACTTCATTCTGCTAACCAATTTAAGAACGAACGAAGAGTGTCATTAAACTAAAACAAATTTCGTATCGTAAAAATGAAAACGGTAATTAAAGCGAAGATTTCTTCGCTTTTTTTATTGCCTGTAAGACCAGGTCTTCTGCTCCCCTTAAGGTTTTGCTGCCGGCATCGACAATAACTATAGCAAGGTTCCCGCCATATATCGGCCTTTGTCTTTATTTTTGCAGCATGATTATTGAAGAAGTACAAAACCTGTTACCCGCAGGTTTTTCCGACCAGTCGCGGGTATGGATTTACCAAAGCAGCAGGGCTTTTATAGAAAAGGAGCAAAACGAGATCAACGAACAACTGGAACAATTCTATGTACAATGGACAGCGCATGGCGCACCTGTAAAGGGATGGGCCAGGGTACTGTTCGGGCAGTTTATCGTCGTGATGGCAGATGAGACCGACGTGGCAGTAAGTGGTTGCAGCACAGACGCTTCGGTAAGGGTGATCAAAAGTATTGAACGCCAGTACACCGTCAATATGTTTGACCGGCTCAACATTACCTTCCTGCGCAAAGGCAAGGCGGAAATGCTGCCTATGGGCCAGATTCAGTATGCTATAGACCAGGGCTTTATCGATGCAGACACCTACCTGTTCAATAATGTGGTCTATACGAGGAAAGAATTGCTGGAAAACTGGCTGATCCCTTTGGGTAAAAGCTGGTTGGCTCAAAAAGTAAACCTGCCGCAGCAAAACATCAATTCTAATTAAAATATCTGCCAATCCTATACCTGCTATTGTATGTTAGGAATTAATTTTATTATCTTAGCCATCGAAAATCATTTTTAGAAAATGCAAACTCGCTCCTTGTTATTTGCCGGACTGGCAGCATTACTGATCGTATCTGGCACTTCTTCCTGCCGTAAGACTATCGAAGTCGGCAATAAGCCATCGATCGAGGTAATACCCGGCCCGGAATACTACCTGACTTCCGACTCTACCCTGGTGATGGATAAAAGGTATACCATTACCGTAAAGGCAGACCGTGCAGAAGACCTGACACCCAACACTTATTTTGAGATTGTACGCACCTACTCCGGCAGCTCCGATACGACAGTATACGAGCATTTCCTGGAGGGCAGCGAGCAAACCAGTTTTACATACACGCAATACTTTACCACGCTGAAAAAAGCAGGAACCGAGCGTTTTACCTTTACTGTTAAAAATAATTATGGTATTACCGGGCAGAAAGTGATGGTATTTACGGTCAAATAGGCCTATAGTTTTTTAAGATATTTTTTTGATACAGGTAAAATACCTTTGTGCAGCATATGTACAGAGGTATTTTTATCAAAGTACCTGCCGGAGCGAACCCAGAATATTTCTTTGTCCATGAATTGCACATCCCGTTTTTTTTCTTTCCTGCTGCTTATTTTTTTCGCAGCGACCAGTAAACAGTCAAATGGCCAGAACGATGTGGCCAACCTGCGCAACAGCCAGCTTTCCTTTACCAGGGTAGCCCAGGCCTATGCCAAATACAATGATACCCTGCGTCGCCTGTTTACTTCGCGGGAACTGAGCTATCCGCCGAAAGACGTTTATATCCGCGAATTTAAGTCGCAGAATGAAATGGAGCTCTGGGCGCGCGAAAACCCCGGAGACCAGTACAAACTAATCAAACAATACCGCGTCTGTGCCCTATCCGGCATCCTGGGCCCCAAGCGCTGCGAAGGAGACAAGCAAGTACCGGAAGGTTCTTATTTTATCGAAGATTTCAACCCCCAGAGCGACTTCTTCCTGTCCATGCTGATCAATTATCCCAACTATTCAGATGTCATACTCGGTGATAAAAAGAAGCCGGGCGGAGATATTTATATCCATGGCGGATGCATGACGGTAGGTTGTGTACCCATGACCGATGAAGTGATACAGGAACTGTACGTAGTCTGCCTGAATGCGCGGATGAACGGACAAAACTATATACCCATCAACATCTATCCTACCCGCTTCAACAAAAGAGGCCTGGACTTCCTGGGCAGGACTTATGCTACAGAAGAGACCAAACAGAAGTTCTGGATCAACCTCAAAGCCGGGTACGACTATTTCGAAGCCAACAAAAAACTAATGCCTGTGATGTACACACCTGATGGCAAATATGTTTTTTAAACGCGCTTCCTTTACTTTCATACACCACAATTTTTTATTGAGCAAATGAGTACAATCGAAAAAATACATTGCCTGATCATCGGATCCGGCCCCGCTGGTTACACCGCTGCGATTTATGCTTCCCGGGCAGGGCTGAAGCCCGTGCAATACCAGGGCCTGCAACCAGGCGGACAGCTGACCATTACTACTGATGTGGAGAACTACCCCGGCTACCCTGAAGGCATCATGGGACCACAGATGATGAAAGATTTTGAGACACAGGCCAAAAGAATGGGCGCTGATGTACGTTGGGGTATGGCCTCGAAAGTGGACCTGAGCGTACGCCCCTTCAAAGTGGAAATAGATGAAGAACACTGGGTGGAAGCAGACTCCATCATCATTGCTACCGGTGCGTCGGCCAAATGGCTGGGCCTGGAAAGCGAACAGCGCCTGAACGGGTATGGCGTATCGGCCTGTGCCGTTTGCGATGGTTTCTTTTTCAAAGACAAAGAAGTAGCGATCGTAGGCGCAGGAGATACAGCGGCGGAAGAAGCCCTGTACCTGTCCAAACTGTGCAGCAAAGTGCACATGCTGGTACGTCGCGACGAAATGCGTGCCAGTAAGGTGATGCAGCAGCGTGTACTGAACACCCCCAATATCCAGATATACTGGAACACCGAAACAGTGGAAGTACTGGGAGAGAAAAAAGTAAGCGGCCTGCGTGTACGCAATGTGCAAACAAATGAAATGCAGGACATTGAGCTCAGCGCTTTCTTTGTGGCCATCGGACATACGCCAAACTCCGGCATCTTCAAAGGATATATTGATATGGACGAAGAAGGATACATCAATACCATACCCGGCACTTCCAAAACAAATATAGAAGGCGTATTTGCCTGCGGCGATGTACAGGACAAAATGTACCGCCAGGCGGTAACAGCGGCAGGAAGTGGTTGTATGGCCGCCCTGGACACAGAACGTTACCTGGGTGCTTTAGCATTTGAACAAGGACACTAGATGATTGAGATAGACGGCGTTTTACTGAGTGACGATGTGGTGCAGGCCCAGTTTGTATGCGACCTTGAGCGCTGTAAAGGGGGCTGCTGTGTGGATGGTGATTGTGGCGCGCCGATCACTGCTGAAGAAGCACAGACCATTATCGAGGTGTATCCGCAGGTAAAACCTTACCTGCCCTATGCCTACACCCTGGAGATCGACAGGCAGGGCTTTTATGTGACCGACGATGAACACGGCCTGGTGACCCCCACTATTGACGGAGGTATCTGCGTCTATGCCTTTACCGACCCCTTAGGTGTGGTGAAATGCGGCATTGAACAGGCTTACCGGGACGGGAAAATTGCTTTTAAAAAGCCAATCTCCTGCCACTTGTTCCCTTTACGGATTACCGAAACACCGGAATACGAACTGGTGAATTACGAACCGCGTAAGACTTTGTGCAGGCCAGCGTGTAAACAAGGAAAAAAATTACAGGTTCCCGTCTACAAATTTCTGAAAGAACCCCTGGTCCGGAAATACGGTGAGCCCTTCTACGAAGCGCTGGAAGCTGTGGCCGGCAGGATGCAGGAAGAAGATTACTAAAAAGAAACCCGTGAAGATGCTTCACGGGTTTCTTTTTATAGCTACAACCTATACGATTTCCGGGCAAATTGCGTTTAAAGCAGGCAACATTTATCATCACATGCCCCTACCCGCTGCTTCCCTTTCCTTTGCCGCCAAAAACGCACTGATCCTTTTTCCCTGTGCCCTGGCCATCACTCTTTTTCTTTTTTACATTGATGAAGGCGCCTACACGCTGAACTGGAGTGACCTGCGGCGGGAATGGGCGATCCTGCTGGGGTATGTGCTCAGCATTTTCACGGCACAGTTTTTACTATCCTACCTGATGCGCAATTTTAAACCCATCGTCCGGATACCACTCACAGTAGCCCTGGGCATTCCCCTGGGTTTCCTGCTGCTGTTTGGCAGCATTGCGCTCTTTACATTGTTCTACCTGGCTTGATCAGGAAATCAGGCTTCCTGTTTTTCTACAGCGCTGCCCTTGTTGGTGTTGAGTCGCAGGCAATGTAAAGCCCTCCAACAAGAAACAATAGCCTGGTCTACACCTGGCTTTTGCTTGATTCAGGAATAGGAAAACCTAAACTTCCTGTTTTTCGACGGCAGTGTATAGTTTTTGGTACGCTCCTTCTTGGCGCATCAGTTCTGTATGCGTACCCCTTTCTATAATACGGCCTTTATCCATAACCAGTATTTGTCCGGCTTTTCGGATGGTAGACAAACGGTGTGCGATAACAATGGAGGTACGGCCTTTGATCAGGGTGTCAATGGCCTTTTGTACCAGCATTTCACTTTCACTGTCTATGGAAGAGGTGGCCTCATCGAGGATCAGGATGGCCGGGTTGTACAATAAAGCACGGGCAAATGAAATCAGCTGACGTTGCCCCTGTGACAAGGTATTGCCCCGCTCCATCACGTTGAAATGATAATTGCCCGGCAGGCGCATAATGAAGTCGTGGATACCGAGTATACTGCAGGCTTCTTTTACTTTCTCCAGCGGGATAGTTTCGTTACGCAGTGTAATATTTTCGTACACCGTACCCGAAAACAGGAACACATCCTGCAATACAATACCAATCTGCCCGCGCAAAGCATAAATATCATACTCCTGCAGCGGTACACCATCAATAAGGATGCGGCCGGACTGTATCTCATACAGGCGGTTCAGGATGCTGATAATACTGGTCTTACCCGCACCGGTATGGCCGACCAGGGCCATAGTCTGACCCGCAGGAATATCGAAAGAGATGCCGCGCAACACCGGCACATCGGGCTTGTAGCCAAAATGAACGTCTTCGAAGCGTATCGCACCGCTGATCCCTTCCGCAGCTTTACTGCCATTGTTTTGAAGCGTCTCTTCGCTGTCCAGTACCGTAAAAATG
>DATJDO010000401.1:0-9370 GCA_035497375.1 Chitinophagaceae bacterium
TCCATATACATTTGCGTTTCTTAAACGGAATTGAGATGGCAGAACAGGAAGTTATTTATAACGAAGACAGTATACGGTCGCTGGATTGGCGGGAACATATCCGCCTGCGCCCGGGTATGTATATCGGTAAACTGGGAGACGGCAGTAGTATGGACGATGGTATCTATGTACTGCTCAAAGAGGTGATGGATAACTGTATCGACGAGTACATGATGGGGCACGGGAAAAGGATCGAGCTGAAACTGGAAAACGGTCTGGCCAGCATACGCGATTTCGGAAGGGGTATCCCCCTGGGGAAAGTGGTGGATGTGGTAAGCAAGATCAATACCGGCGCCAAATACGACAGCAAAGCCTTTCAGAAATCTGTAGGGTTGAACGGGGTCGGTACCAAAGCCGTAAACGCATTGAGCAGTCACTTCATTGTGACTTCATTCCGCGATGGTAAAAAGAAAACGGCAGAATTTGAAAGAGGCGTATTGGTCAAAGAGCACAAAGAAACCGCTACAGAGGAGGCCAACGGGACTTTCGTCAGCTTTACCCCCGACGATACGATCTTCAAACACTACAAGTATATTTTCGAGTACGTTGAAAACCAGATCTGGAATTACTGTTTCCTGAATGCCGGGTTGCAAATCAACTTCAATGGGCGCAACTTTATTTCCAAAAACGGGCTCCTGGATCTGTTGCAACGCAAGACCAGTGAAGAGTCCATGCGTTATCCCATCATTCACCTGAAGGGCAACGACATAGAAGTAGCCATTACCCATACCGGCGACTACGGAGAAGACCTGTACTCCTTTGTAAATGGCCAACATACCACCCAGGGCGGTACACACCAGGGTGCTTTCCGCGAAGCTTTTGTAAAGGTGATTCGCGACTTTTTTAAGAAAGACTACGATGCGGCAGATGTGCGTCAAAGTATCTGTGCTGCGATAGCAGTACGCGTACAGGAGCCGGTGTTCGAAAGCCAGACCAAGACCAAGCTGGGGTCCCAGAGTGTGTCTGAAGGTGGCCAAAGTATGAAAGCCTTTGTGCTCGACTTCCTGGCGAAAGAACTGGACAACTACCTGCACAAGAACCAGGCAGCAGCCGAAGCCATCAAAAAGCGGATTGAGCAGAGCGAACGGGAACGCAAAGAGCTGTCCGGTATCCGCAAACTGGCCAATGAGCGTGCCAAAAAGGCCAACCTGCACAACAAGAAACTCCGCGATTGCCGGGTGCACTACAACGATGCCCCGCCCGCAAAGAACAAAGAGGAGTATGTGGAGAAGCAAAATGAATCGACCGTATTCATTACCGAGGGTGACTCTGCAAGCGGGTCCATCACCAAAAGCCGCAATGTGGAGAGCCAGGCGGTATTCAGCCTGCGTGGTAAACCGCTGAACTGCTTTGGCCTGACCAAGAAAATTGTGTATGAAAATGAAGAGTTTAACCTGCTGCAACATGCGCTGAATATCGAAGAAGGGTTGGACGGACTGCGGTACAACAACATCGTCATCGCTACCGATGCCGACGTAGATGGTATGCACATCCGTCTGCTCATCATGACTTTCTTCCTGCAGTTTTTCCCCGACCTGGTGCGCAACGGGCATGTCTACATCCTGGAGACACCTTTGTTCCGGGTGCGCAATAAACAAAAGACCATTTATTGCTACAGCGACGAAGAGCGGCAGCGCGCCATCCATGAATTGGGCAACAAGCCGGAGATCACGCGATTCAAAGGGCTGGGAGAGATATCACCCGAAGAGTTTGGTAAATTTATCGGGGAGGATATGCGCAAAGTACCGGTGATGCTGAGCCAGGATACGCAGATCCAGAAACTGCTGGAATACTTTATGGGAAAAAATACACCGCAGCGACAGGTCTTTATTATAGACAACCTTGTCGTCGAGAAAGACCTGGCGGAAGAGTTGCTCGGAGCCTAATATCAGGAATACTGTTCGTAGCGCGCACCCTTAAAGTGCGCGCTTTTTTTATGATTGCCCGCTGTGCTGATCCCGCTTTGAACGCTTATTACTGCAGATCAATAACACTCATTATAGAATTTATATTCTATAATAGTACAATGAAAATATGATTTAATTTATCTTTAAAATATTTAAAACCATACATTTTTGATTAAATTTTAGTTGTATATTTGAGTGTAATTTTTTATTCTTACCCCCCTGTTGTTATGAAAAAGATGCTGCCTGCTATGATGATTGTATGCGCCATGTTTGCTTGTCGCAAACCCAAAAACGAAAACCACACATTGCCTCCACCTATAATGTATAGAATGATAGACAGTAATTTCTATATTAAGCATAGGCTAGATCAACCTCCCTACTATGACGGGCGTACAGAAGAAACCATCTTTCCTTTGCTAAAAGATCGAGCTTTTACTGTTGATACGATGTCATCTGTAAAGCAGCTTATCTATTTAGGGGTATCCTTATCTCGCCAAGGTAATTCGAATACTTTTTCAAAAGAAAGCCCTTCTCCTCTTCAAGGTGAATCTGTGATAATAACGCTAGATGGAGATTCTGTGCGTATTACATGTATTTACAATACACAACAAAACAATACACAGTATTATTATGTACGAGGTGTGCGGAAATAACTCTTAATCCAGTTCCGAACATTCATAGCCGCCCATCAGGCGTATTTCCTGCATCACCTGGGCAAGCGCAGATTCGTTGATACAAAAGCATTACTAAATGCCGGATCGTAAAAAAAGAGCGCCACCCAGGTGCTCTTTTTTTATGCTGTGTATGATTTTGAGGGAGAGCGGGTAAACAGATGAATAATGTTTCGTAAATATTTGTTCTGTTCTAAAATTGTTTTAAATTTGAACAACCTTACCCAAACATACACCCATATGAAAAAGTTACTCTTTAGTGTCTGCGCTATAGCTTGCCTGATCGCCTGCAATAAAGCAAAAGAAGAAAAGACGCCCGAACCGATACAAAAAGTGGCCATTGACTCTTTTTCCACCCAACACTATAAAATACTGGAACGTACCGATTACCACCGTGAGTTTAAATCCAAAGGCCCTGGCATACCGGGTTACGATGAGGTCAATACGCAAACTGTTACTACACTGGGTTATACGGATGATATCCGGTTCGACACCTTGTTCGATAAAAGAGAAATTTTGTACCAAGGCATAGTAATGACGGAAGCGACAGAAACCCGCTATACAGCTGTAAAATCCTATTATTCAAAGGATATGAAACGGGTTACACTCAGAAACGATTCCATCTTTGTCTTCACGCCGGGCTACCAAAGCCAGATGGTCAGCGAAACCTCGACAATACGGGGTGTTCGTCTTTAAGTGCGCTGTTTGCAAACTACCTTATTCCTAAGAACGGATTACCCATGAAAAAAATAAGCATCGTGCTCGTCCTGGGTCTTTGTGTAATCGCCTGTAAAAAAGAAGAGAAAATTGTACTGGATACAAGCGCCCTAAGGAGTTCAACTACGATATATTTGACAGTACCTATGCCTATTATGGCTATACAGTAGGGCCGCGTGGCGTATACAAACGAGACGATTATACGCTGTCTTTTCCTGCAGCATACCCGGAAACCATCACTATCGATACCTTTTCTGACATCAAGCAGCTGACCTATCGCGGGGTGTCTTTTCCCCGGGGACAAAAACGCTGTCGCGCGTTTTTCAAAATCCGGTCCGGCGCCATTACGGGGTAACTATATCAGTATTCTCTTACGGAACGACAGCATGTTTATCAGTTGCGAAATCGACAGGTGGCAGACCTGGCAAAGAAATTATAATCTTAAGGGTAAACTGAAGTAAAATTTCAATCCAGTTCTGAACATTCATAGCCCATCAAACGGATTTCCTGCATTACCTGGGCGGGGTCTATAGGGCCAGGTGCGTTCTTACGCACGCAATCGATATTTTAGTGTTGCATGTATACCCGGTCATGTTCGCAGTAGTTATTATGTACGCAAAGTAGGGCAGTCTTTGGCCGATCGTGACCGGAGCGAACAACAAGATCTGGTTTTTGGTTTAAAATAAAGTAGATTATTTTTTACTATTTAGATTAAAGTCTTTAAATTTACTCATCGCTTTCATTAACCCGACTTGGGTAGGTGAGCCGTTGAAATAAGAATAATCACTTTGCTAAAGCCATTATCAATGAAAAAAGTAAGTTTATTTTTCGCCTTTGCCCTTCTGCTGGCAGCGTGTAAAAAGGAAGAGGTTATGAAAACCACTATAGAGCCTGATCTGTCACCCAAAGTGATCACTTATACCATGCAGGACAGCACGTTTTCTTATTGGAGTTATACCCATGGCCCTGCGGGGTATAAGGAATACAGCTGGGATTCTGTTTATGTACTCACATATACCCAAAGCCTTACAATCGATACGCTATCTGATATGAAGCAACTGGTCTATTGCGGCAATACCTTCATCCGCCTTGGCCAGGGCAACAGGTTTGAAAAGATAGCCCCTGCTCCGCCCCTGAAAGGACAGGTCATATGGATCACACTGAAAGAAAATGCAATATCTGTAGACTGTACTTACGAAACATGGCAGACCTGGAAAAAATCGTATACGGTAAAAGGTATCCTGAAGTAAAAACTAGTCAAGTTCTGAACATTCATAGCCCATCAAACGGATTTCCTGCATCACCTGGGCGGGGTGCAGGTTCGTTGATACGATCCTGAGCACGCAGTCGATATCTTCTGTATCGATAGTCCAGCGTTGTATCGACTTGATCTTGTCCAGGAAGACGCGTAGCCTGAACTGGTCTGCCAGGCTCTGTATATTCGTTTTGAATAATAGAACGGAGTTCATTTCTGTTTGCATAGCCAGAAAATTGAATTGTGGTTGGTATAAGTTAGAATACCCAAAAGTATTTGTTCCCCTTTTCGTACTCAAAGCCGATTAGGTTAAACAAGTGTTTAAGAAGGTGAACGCTGCAATTCCATCGGTAAACGAAAGTAATCCCCCTAAAATTAAACAAGTGCTTACAATCCGGGCCTTTCGGCCAATTGTTATAAGATTGTAAAAATGAAACTTTATGCACTGAGGAAACGTTTTTCTTGCAAAATGTTTCCATAGTTTTGCGCCGCGATGATGATAGAAGAGCAAATAAAGCCCCTCGACGTGCGTGCAAAGATACTCCTTAGCGCGATAGGATTGTTCAAACAATACGGGTTTAAATCTGTAACGATGGACGATATCGCGCGCCGTTCGGGCATTTCCAAAAAGACCCTGTACCAGCATTTCGACAATAAGACCAAGATTGTTACCGATGCGATGGAATGGTACAAAGACATGCTTTGTGATGAGTGCGATACCCTGCAGGCCGATGCCGCAAATGCTGTTGAGGCCTTTGTAAAGATCAAGGCCAGCTTTGACAATGTGTACAAGGAAGTAAACCCGCTGGCCATATTCGAGCTGCAGCGCTTTTACCCGGAAGGTTACGACCAGTTCCGTAAAAATATGGAGCGCGATGTGGCTTCTGTAAAGGCTAACCTGGACGCCGGGGTCGAAGAGGGTAATTACCGGCCAGATATCAACACCGAAATATTGTCCCGCTTCCACATCGAAAGCATGCTGATGATTATGATGCCCAATATGATCGTGCAGGATCGCTTCGACCTGCGCCTGGTGAACCGGGAGATCCTGGAACACTTTATGTACGGCATCATGACCCCTAAAGGAGAAAAACTATACCGCAAATACAAAGAACAATACCTTAAGTAACAACAACCAGATATGAGACGAATCATACCCCTTTTATTTTTATCTATAGCTCCTTTTGTTTCCCGTGCTCAGGAAACCGTGCAGCTCAGCCTGCAGGACTGTATCGATTATGCGCTGAAGAACAGCGCAGCCGCTAAAAATGCCCGCCTGGATGTGGCTTTGCAAAAAGCGCAAAATGCTGAGGTAACCGGTCAAACCTTACCACAGATCAGTGCAGAAGGCAAGTACACCCGATTTATCGATGTACAGCAGCAGTTTCTGCCCAGTACATTCCTGAATCCGAATGCGCCGTTCGAATGGGTACCTTTTGCCTTTTCACCGAAGCAAATGTCGCAGGGAGCGATCAACGCTTCCCAGTTATTGTTTAATGGCAGCCTATTTGTAGCCCTGCAAGCCCGCAATACGTTGATGCTGCTGGCCGAGCAGAATGCCGATATGAAAGCGGAGGATATCCGCTATAACGTGCAGAAAGCCTATACCGGCCTGCTGATCGCCAATCGTCAAAGGGAATTGACGAATAGGACCATCAGTGTGCTCCGTAGTTTTACTAATGATATTGCGTTGACATATCAAAATGGTCTTGCCGAAAAGATAGATGTGGACAGGTCGCTTGTGCAACTCAGTAATTTACAATCGGATAGCATCGGTCTGAACAGCATGATTGAAGTGAATGAAAAAATGCTCAAGTTCACGATGGGTATGGACCTGAATACGCCGATTGTGCTGACAGACGACAACATGATCGACAATGTCGATGCAGCATCGGCGATTTTGCTGCGAGACGAGAGCTACGAAAGCCGCCTGAGCTACCAGCTGGCCAATACTGCGCTGAGGCTGCAGCAGTATGACCTGAAGCGCTACCGCTTTGAAGGTATGCCCACACTGTCTGCCTTTGGCAGTGCCGGGTACAATAGGGCTGGAGATAAGATCACCGACCTGACCAACAAGCCTTACCCTGGCTTCTCATTAGTAGGCCTGCAACTGAACGTGCCCATCTTCGACGGTCTGCAACGGCGCAACCGTGTAAAGGCAGCCAAACTGAAAGTGGAAAAAGCTGAAAACGACCTGGCGAATGCCAAACTGAGTATAGACGTGCAAACCAAATCGGCAAAGGTAACGCTGAACAATGCGATACAAACCGTAGAAAGCCGCAAGCGTACGATGGATCTTGCTAAAAGTGTACTCGACCTTGCACAAAGGAAATATGATGCAGGTGTTGGAACAAATCAGGAATTTGTACTGGCCCAACAGGATTACTTAGGCGCTCAGGCTAATTATTTCAACGCTTTGCTCACTGTTTTCAATGCACAGGCAGACCTGCAGAAATCACTCGGGCTTTTAAAATAAATCAATCAAAAACAATTCTCTACAAATACACAGTTCAATGAAACAGATCACTACTATACTCGCAGCCACACTGATCCTCGCATCCTGCGGCGGCGAACAGAAAAATAACAAAGAGGCGGAGCTCGCCAAGCTCAAAAAGGAGCGTTCTTCGCTGGATGCAAAGATCAAGACCCTGGAAGCAGAGACGGCCAAAAAGAACCCGGCCAAAGCCACACCCGTAACGGTGATGGAAGTAAAGCCCACTGTCTTTACTTCCTATATCGAAGTGCAGTCGCAGGTAGTTGGTGACGAGAACGTACTGGCTACCCCACAGGCTCCGGGTATGGTAACAGCCGTCAATGTTCACGCTGGTCAGAAAGTAAGCCGAGGACAGGTGCTGGCCACGCTTGATGCCGCTGCTACTGAACAACAAATAAAAGGAGTAGATATAAAGATAAATTTGACCAAATCAGTATACGAAAGAACAAAGAATTTATGGGAGCAGCATATTGGTTCAGAAGTTAAACTCCTTCAGGTAAAAGCTGAATATGAAGGTGCCTTAAAAGAAAAAGAAGCTCTAATGGCGCAACGCAATATGTATCGTATCATTTCCCCAATCTCTGGTACAGTTGATAATGTTTCCCTGAAACCCGGCGACATGGCCGGAGGTCAAAGTCCAAACGGCATACGTGTGGTAAATTTCGACAAGCTGAAAGCAGAAGCCAACCTGGGTGAAAACTACCTGGGCAAAGTACAGGCAGGTGATAAAGTGACCCTGGTATTTCCCGACCTGAACGATTCGATCAACACGAAGATTTCCTACGTAGCGCGCCAGGTAGACCCTGTTTCCCGCGCATTCCTGGTGCAGATCCGCCTGGGTAACAACAGCAAGATCTACCCGAATATGTCTGCGAAGATGCAAATCTCCAATTATGAAAACCACAACGCGCTTGTGGTACCGGTACAGGTCATCCAGAAAACGGCTGAAGGCGATATGCTGTATGTAGCCGATGGTAACAAAGCAAAATCGGTGATCGTAAAAACCGGCAGGAATGCTAACGGACTGGTGGAAGTGCTCAGCGGTCTGAACAGCGGCGACAAAGTGATCACGGAAGGATATGGCGATATCGACAACGGTGAAGCCATTACGACTAAATAAGACGGCCCTGGGCTTTTCTAAAACAAATTTTCAACACGAATATACTTTCCGATGAAAGACACTTTTAAAGAATTTAAACCATCCAGCTGGGCGATTGACAACCGTACGGCCATCTACATCCTGACCATCATCATCACGATGATCGGATTGATGGCCTACATCAGCCTGCCCAAAGAACAATTCCCGGAGATCAAGCTCCCGCAGATCATTGTTCAGACCGTATACCCCGGTACTTCTCCCGATAATATGGAGAACCTGGTGACCAAACCGATAGAGAAAGAAGTAAAAAACCTCACCGGTGTTAAGAAAGTAACCAGTAACTCCTTCCAGGATTATTCAGTAGTAATCGTCGAGTTCAATACCGACGTATTGGTAGACAAAGCCAAGCAGGATGTAAAAGATGCCGTAGATAAGGCACGTACAGACCTGCCAGCCAACCTGCCCAATGAGCCTGAGGTAAAAGACATCGACCTGTCTGAGATGCCCATCCTGTATGTGAACATCTCCGGCAATTATGACCTGAACCGTCTGAAAAAATATGCAGACCTGGTACAGGACGAGATCGAAGAACTGAAAGAAATCAAGCGTGTGGATATGGTCGGTGCCCTGGAACGTGAAATCCAGATCAATGTAGACCTGTACAAGATGCAGGCTGCAGGCATGACCTTCAACGACATTGAGCAGACCGTGTCTTATGAAAACTTCTCCGCCACAGCGGGCGAGGTAGCCATGAACCAGCAGAAGCGTATCCTCAGTGTCCGCCACGAATTCAGCTCCGCCGACCAGATCGGCAACCTGATTGTGCGCAACCAGCAGGGTAAGTCGATCTACCTGAAAGACATTGCCGACGTGCGCGACAATTTTGAAGAGCAAAAAAGCTATGCCCGTCTCGACGGTAAGAATGTAATTACCCTGAACGTCATCAAAGCCAAAGGCCAGAACCTCATCGACGCTTCCGAAAAGATCGAGAAGCTGATGGAGCAACTGCATGAAGAGTCATTGCCCAAAGACCTGAGCATCGTCATCACCGGCGACCAGTCTGAGTCTACCAAGACCACACTGCACGATCTGATCAACACCATCATCATCGGTTTTATCCTGGTGACCATCATCCTGATGTTCTTTATGGGAGTGACGAATGCCCTGTTTGTGGCCATGTCCGTGCCG
>DATJDO010000402.1:0-2009 GCA_035497375.1 Chitinophagaceae bacterium
GTGCCCTGTTGATCTCGTCGATCAGGACAATGTTGGAAAATATAGGCCCCTGCCGGAACTGGAAAGAGGCAGACTGGCTGTTGAATACACTGGTACCGGTGACATCCGAAGGCATCAAGTCTGGTGTAAATTGTATTCTTGAAAAATCCACAGCCAGCATTTTTGCCATTAAACGGGCTGTCAGCGTCTTGGCAACACCCGGTACCCCTTCTATCAGCACGTGACCATCGGCCAGTAAAGCAGCCAATAGCAACTCCAGCATTTCCCGCTGGCCTACAATCACTTTACCCATTTGCTCCTGCATCCGGCTTATTATGGCGGGCATCTGCTCTGTCTCTGCGGGAACTATTTCATTTCTATTTTCGTATTCCATAATCATTTGCTTTATAAAATTCCTGTATTGTCCTGTAGAAATCAAATAAAAAATCGTTACTGACAGAAGCGCCATCCAGGTGCAACTGGTGCAGCAAGGATAGTAAATGATGGGCGCTTGCGACAGGAACACCTGCTTTTGTGCTCAGCAGCATTGCGAAGTCATCATTCAGCATTGCCGTACTCAGGTGCAACCGGGTCCTTACCCAATCCAGGAAATGTTGTTCCATTTTATGCGCCAGGTTCTGATTATCCCCTTTGTTGTAATACAGAAGGCCCACTGTTTCAATAAAAGCGACAGAGGTATTGCTTACCGGCGGTACTACCGGAATAGCACGCTGCCGGCGTTTGATCTCGAACAGTAAATAAATCAGCGCTGCAATAAAGACAAGGATCAGGGCCATGCGTGTCGCTTTGTTCCGCCACAGGATATTAAAGCTGGAATCTGAAGGCACACGCTCTGTATAGTTGCCCCAATAGATATGACGGATATTACCTTGTACAGATTGCCACAGATGGTCGGCGTACAATCTGTTCTTTTCCTGGAGCAGGAAATAATTGGTCAGCACAAGAGGTGTCGCGACAAGGGTCAGATGTCCTTTGCCAATCGTAAATTGTATAAAGTCAGGGGCCGAAAAGCTGTCTTTTGCATAATGTACCGCTCCTAGTGTGCGTGCCGGCCCCGATGATATTTCTTCAGTGAAATCAATGGCCAGGCTGTCTTTTTTTTGTACAAAGGCAAAATACCCTTTCAGGTCCCGGCCCCAGAAACCAAAACGCTGGTCCGGCAGGACATCAAGGCTCAATGCGTGCATATTAGCAGAACCGGGGTTATCTTCCGACAACGGACGGGATTCCTGTCCGGCTTTTTGCTTCAGGTGCAGCTGGTCCAGAATCTGGTCATCAATATGAGAAGACAGCAACAGCACCTCATTTCCGTTACGCATAAAATCTTTGATGGCCATCCACTCCTGGTTGGAAAAAGTAAGGCTGGTACCAATCAGGATGATGAGGGATTGATCCTGTCCGTTGATCTGCGCATTATTGTTTAATTCTTCAAAATCGAAACTGCGGTATAAAGTCCGGACTTCGGCACCCGGGAAATAATACCACAGCGACTGGAAACCCAGGTAAGTATCATAAGGATGCTTACCGTCACGCTTTAAAGTAGGCTGCCAGTCCGTTTCCGGCTTCTTTAATTTATTGCAGGAGCAGCATAAAATGAAGAGCAGCAGAGGTAAAAACAGGGTCGGAGAAAAACGCTTCATGATGCTACAGTACCCTTTTAAATTGTGAATAAACAGCAAAGGTTTGCTCCCACTGCACCCCGTCTACCGGCATACGGCCAAACCAGGCATATTCATAACGCAGCAGTAAATTTTTCAACAGGGGTTTTATCGCTTCACTGTTTACGGCGCGGTAGTAGTCGTAGTTCGTAGCATCAATTCTGTAAGTGATGTGTCCCTGCTGATGCAGCAACTGCAATGTATGAACGAAAGCAAAGCGGGTTGCCGCTCTGAAATCCTGTACAGCCACGGCTGCCTCCATAAAGCTTTGCCAGTCTGAACTGAGTAAATCTTCCCGGCTCAGTTGCCCCGGAACGTTTTCTTCCTGTGCAGGCTTTTCCCTTCTTCCGA
>DATJDO010000403.1:0-3862 GCA_035497375.1 Chitinophagaceae bacterium
GCAGCAGGTGAAGCCCCCAAATGATAAAGAGGAATGATTCGCTGGGATTACCCGATACCTGCACCGGCTGTGGCAGGTGGTACAATTCATAAAATCCCAGGTATTGCAACAGTCCGAAAGCAAGGCCCAGCAGCAGGGTAAGGCCTGCCAGCAAGCGGTACTGCAACATCCTGCGCGCTTTAAAAGCCTTGAGTGCCAGTGCAATCGTAACACTACTGAGTACAATCGTCACTGTAGAGACCCAGAAAACACCGGGCAATTCATACAGGCGCCAGTTGGGTTGAGATTTACGGACGATATAGGCACTGGTCAGACCGGCGAACATCATCGCAATACTTGCCATGCCAATATACAGGGCAAACATCTGCGGGTGGATTCTCTTTCTGGGGACCGTATTCATATCTTCTTATAATTTGGTAAAGTAAAGGGCAAGCAGTACCAGCGGCAAATAAATAAAGGAGGCATACATCACCTGCTTTGCTGATTTAAAATCGTTTTTACGGTAAAAGTTGACCGATGCAGCAAAATAGATAATGCCACCCAGCATCATGATCCACATACCCCAGTTGTTGCACATGCCCAGGAAACGGGGCACCATCGCCAGGGGCACGAGAACTATGCTGTAAAACATACATTGCAGGCCGGTAAAGCGGGAAGTACGCTCCTGTGAAGGCAGCATGCTGATACCTGCTTTCTGATACTCATCATAGCCTACCCAGCCGATAGCCCAGTAGTGTGGAAACTGCCAGAAAAACTGGAACAGGAACAGCACCCAGCCTCCGATTGCCGCAGGGCCGCTGATGGCATTGGTGCCGGCTACCCAGCCCAATAAAGGGGGCAATGCTCCGGGAATAGCCCCGATCAGCACCGCTACAGGATGTACCCGCTTCATCGGCGTGTAGGCAAAAGCATAGAGGATCAGGGAAATAAAGCTCAGTATTCCGGTAAGTGGGTTAAAACTCAATGCGAGGATCAGTGCTCCGCCAACACCGGCCACCGTGGCCAGGAACCACGCTTCAGCTTTAGACATACGGCCATCGGCCACCGGCCTGTTCATGGTCCGTGTCATCTTTTGATCACCCTTGTACTCCAATATCTGGTTGATGGTATTGGCACCCCCTGTTACCAAAAGGCCGCCGATGTATAAGATCAGGACCCTTCGGAAATTAAAGTCGATTCCGGGTGCCATCAGGTAGCCGATGACACTGGAAAACACCACCATCATACTCAGGTTCGGTTTCAGCAATTGCGCATAATCTTTCAGTTTTTCAACTAAAAGAAAAGATGATTTTGCTTTAATGGATTCTTGCTGCACGCTGACCTTGTTTGATGAAAAGCGCTGCAAAAGTAATCCTATAATTTGAAAATGTTGATCAAAAATTAATAGTACAATACTCCCTTACTATAAGGACAATTAATAGGCCGATAAGGCTAAAAGATCAGAAATTACTTTCATAATCATGGCTGAATCAGTAACTTTGCGCCTCATAAAAGTAAAAACTCAATTTAAACAAAATGCAAACATTGATCGGAAAAAAAGCACCTTCATTTGCGGAGGAAGCAGTAGTAAATGGTTCAGAATTTGTCGAAGGCTTTTCGCTGGAGCAATTCGTAGGAAAGAAAAATGTCGTTTTCTTTTTCTATCCCCTGGATTTCACTTTTGTTTGTCCTACGGAACTGATTGCTTTCCAGGATCAACTAGCTGCATTTGAGGAAAAAGATACCGTTGTCGTAGCCTGCTCTACCGATTCTAAATACTCTCATTGGGCCTGGTTGAACACAGAGCGCAATAAAGGTGGTATCAAAGGTGTACAATACCCGATCGTAGCGGACTATACCAAGACAATTGCGATCAACTATGGAGTACTGGCAGGCAATTACACTGTAGACAATGGCAATGTATCTTTTGAAGGAAACCCGGTGTCGCTGCGTGGCCTGTTCCTGATCGATAAGCAAGGAGTGATCCGCCACCAGGTGATCAATGACCTGCCCCTGGGCCGTAGCGTTGACGAGGCCCTGCGCATGGTAGACGCATTGAATTTCCACGAAGTGAACGGTGAAGTTTGCCCTGCAAACTGGAACAATAAAAAAGAAGGCCTGCAAGCTACAGCAGAAGGTATCGCTGAATACCTGGGTACAATGGCTAACTAAGTGACTGAATATTTTTGGGCTGTAACATGCCAACGAGGCAAGCATTTCAATGCTTGCCTTTTTTGTTTTGCGTGTTGTGTTAAATTCCGAACCTGCAGTCTATTGCCTGCCTTGTGTGCAATAACTTAGCAGTATGCAAACCAGGATCATATGGAAAGGTGTAGACCACTTCTCCGTAGAGCATTGCCACATGATGCTCTATGAGTCCGGTCCTATAGTGCAAGGGACCATCATCGGTACCGAAGGTGGTAAAATTTATAAGACGGAGTATGGTATCAAATGCAATGAAAAATGGCATACCCTTTCCCTTGATTTGAGCAGCTATTGGGACGATGTGCTGTCGGAACATAAGCTCAGGGGAGACGGTATGGGCAACTGGATACTGGATGGCCAGGAGGCAAGTATGCTGAAAGGGTGCCTGGATATTGATATTTCCCTGACGCCCTTCACCAATTCATTATTCATCAATAGAGCAAAATTATCAGTCGGCGCTACGCAGGAAGTCAACCTCATTTATATAGACGTATTAGAAAGGGAGCTCAGAGCAAAGCCGCAGCAATATACCCGGCTTTCAAGGCTGCAATACCGCTACGCCAATGTTCCTGACGATTTTGAAGCCTTGGTCAACGTAGACGACCAGGGGATCGTAACAGACTACGAAGGCCTGTTTATACGGATCGCTACTGAAGAATAAGTCTATAAAAACTCATTTTAACGACTAGTCAATATTTTTAATTAGATTTTTCAGATAAAAAATGTTAGTCTAATCTAATTTTTATATTAGCTTTGCAAAAAGCCGCTATGAAAAAGTCTTCCTTGCTCCTGTCCTGTATGACGATCTTCCTGTTCGTGTTGTCCTGTACCAAACTGCAGCCTTCAGCACCGGCCGATGATGCTATCCTGGACGGCCCTGTTGCCGGTTTGAGTCCGGAACAACATGCACAATTTCTCAGGGGAGATGTGGCTTTCAACGATGAAATCTTTACCCGCGAAACCGGACTGGGGCCGATCTTCGTATCTACCTCCTGTGGCAGCTGTCATGCCGGCGATGGGAAAGGGCATCCTTTTACGACACTGACCCGTTTCGGCCAGAGCGACAGCAACGGCAATACTTACCTGCACCTGGGCGGCCCGCAATTGCAAAACCGTGCCCTGCCCGGTTTTCAGCCAGAGATACTGCCTTCCGGCACAGGTGCATCCCGTTTTACACCGCCAGCCAATACCGGGTTGGGCTTTCTCGATGCCGTTACCGATGCCGATATCCTGGCCATGGCAGACCCCGGCGACGCCGATGGGGACGGGATCAGCGGGGTGCCCAATTGGATTTTAATGAAATCTTACGTGAAAGAACGCCAGGGCAGCCACAGCCGTGCCGGACGCTACATCGGCCGCTTCGGTAAGAAGGCCGGGGCCTATGATCTGCTGCAGCAAACAGCCTCTGCGTACAATCAGGATATGGGCATTACATCTGTCTACGAACCTTACGACGTGTATTCCGGCGAGGAGACAGACCCTGAGATCAGCAACCAGACGGTACTGGATGTGGTGTTTTACCTGAAGACCCTGAAAGCACCCGTACAGCGCCAGCAGAATAATGCTGAAGTGGTAGCAGGCGGGGCCGTTTTCTCCGCCATCGGCTGCAACAAATGCCATACCCCCCAGCTCAAAACCGGGCCTTCCCCGATTAGTGCACTGGCTTACCAGACATTTT
>DATJDO010000404.1:0-4709 GCA_035497375.1 Chitinophagaceae bacterium
ACGGGGTAGTGTGGGTAATGGGGTTTATGCAGGTAATGCAATGGTATAATATTGAGAAAGAACGCATTAATATCCGGAGCCTTTCCCTTCCCGGGAGCACCTGTGCCGCCTTAGTGTGAGGTCAGGGGTGGGTTGTTCCGGGTGGCAGAATCTGCTTTACTATTTCAGCTCCTGCATGTCAACCAGCCTTTTGTACAGGCCATTGTGCTGCAGCAGGCTGCTGTGTGTGCCGCGTTCGGCGATCTTACCGTGATCCAGTACAATGATTTCGTCGGCATTCCGTACGGTAGACAGGCGGTGTGCAATGACGATACAGGTGCGGTTCTGCATCAGGTTGTTGATCGCTTCCTGCACCATGCGTTCGCTCTCTGTATCCAGCGAAGAAGTCGCTTCGTCCAGGATCAGGATCGGTGGGTTTTTGAGTACGGCACGTGCTATCGTAATGCGCTGGCGCTCTCCGCCGCTGAGGCGTGTGCCGCGGTCACCGACTTCGGTATCATACTGCTGGGCTTTGCGCTGGATAAAATCGTGTGCACTGGCGACACGGGCTGCATCCTGCACGCGTTGCAGATCTGCGCCGCCGGTACCAAGGGTGATGTTGTTGTAAATGGTGTCGTTAAACAGGATCTGTCCTGACTCACCACACCCATCAGGCGGCGCAGCTGATCCAGTTTATATTCTTTGACGTCCACACCGTCGATCAGAATCGCACCGGAGCTCACGTCGTGGAAACGGGGAATCAGGTCCACAAGGGTTGACTTCCCGGCACCGGAGGCTCCGACAAGGGCAATTGTTTTGCCTTTCGGGATCACGAGGTTGATATTGTCCAGGATCACTTTTTCTCCATACGCAAAATGTACGTTCCGCAATTCGATCTGCTGCTCAAAATGATGTACAGGCTTGGCATCCGGGATTTCTTTAATCGTCGCTTCTACCTGTAGGATATCCTCGATGCGTTGCAGGGCAGCACTTCCTTTTTTGAGGTTGGAGTATGCAGAGGACAGGTTCTTGAACGGATTGATGATCTGTGTGAACAGGCCCAGGTACATAATAAACATCGGGCCGGTCAATGTGCCTTCGTGGTTCAGTACAAGGCGACCGCCGACCCAAAGGATCACGCTGACCACGATAATACCCATTACTTCACTGAGTGGTGAAGCTAGTTCGCGGCGTGCGGAGATGCGGTTGCGGATGCGGAACAGATCGTTGTTCATTTTGGTAAAGCGCAATTGCTGGTGTCGCTCCGCGTTGAAGGCTTTGACCACCCGCATGCCGCTCAGGGTCTCGTCGATAATGGCCAGCATTTCCCCCAGGTATTGCTGTGAGGTGTTGGCAGATTTGCGCAGGCTTTTGCTGACCAGGCCAATCACCAGGCCCGCCAGCGGCAGAAAAATGAAGATAAATAAGGACAGCACCGGTGATATGGTAATCATCGTGCCGAGGAAGATCAATATCGTCAGGGGTTCGCGGATCAGCACTTCCAGCACGCTGATCACCGACACTTCTACTTCGTTGATGTCATTGGTCATTTTAGACATCACATCGCCTTTGCGCTCTTCGGTAAAATAGCCAATCGGCAGGGACAGTATTTTAACGAATAGTTCATTGCGCAGCCTGCGCAGGATCGCGTTGCGTAGCGGAGCCAGGATGTAGATGGACAGGTACAGGAACAGGTTCTTCAGCAAGATGAATACAACAATCGCAACACAGATAAACGCCAGTGCATTGATCGGGCCACGGGCTTCGATGATGCCATAGATAAAGCTGTTGAACTGGTCGGTAAAGCTGGGGTCGGCTTTGGGTACCGGCTTTTCGTCGCCGTTGAACAAAACCTGCAGCACCGGCCAGAGCGCAGTCATCGAAAATAAAGAGAAGACTACGGCCAGCAGGCTGCATAAAAAGTATAAGGCAATACTTCCCTTGTAGTCTGCGAGGTAATGAAATAATCTCCTGATGTTGCCCATGTTTAGTCTATAGTATAGCTTACCGTTCCGTCTTTCTCGTCTTTAAGCTGTATGCCGAATTCGGTGAGCTTGTTGCGGATTTGATCGCTGGTAGCGAAGTCCTTTCTTTGTTTTGCTTCTTTACGGATATCGATCAGCACAGACAACACTTTGTCCATTTTATTGCCACTTTGTTCCGCCTGTAAGGCTTGCAAGCCCAGGATATCTTCGAGGTAAGTGGCGAATGTTTTTTGTAATAATGCAAAAGTTGTGCCATCCAGGGCATCCATGCGCACCTGTCCGCCTTTCATGCCATTGATCACAGAGCTGAGCTCAAACAGGTTGGCAATTACTTTGGCGGTGTTCAGGTCGTCGTTCATAAAGTCGGCACATTCATTGCAGAATTGCTGTACCTGTTCGTTCAGCTGCGCATCAGCGGCCTGTTCATTGCCTTTATGGGGTAATTTCTTCAGCAGTTCATACGCTTCCCAAAGTCTGCGCAGCGCACGCTCCGAGGCCTGCAAGGCTTCGTTGCTGAAATCCAGGGTGCTGCGGTAATGTGTTTGCAGGATATAAAAGCGTACGACCATCGGGTGGTAGGCCTGTTCTAGTATGGGATGGTTGCCGCTGAACAATTCCGTCATTTTAATGACGTTGTTGTAGCTTTTACCCATTTTCTTGCCGTTGATGGTGATCATATTGTTGTGCATCCAATAGCGGGCCGGTGCATGACCGTGTGCAATGGTCGACTGGGCGATCTCGCTTTCGTGGTGCGGGAACTGCAGGTCCATGCCGCCGCCGTGGATGTCAAATTCCGATCCCAGGTATTTGCTGCTCATGGCTGAGCACTCGATATGCCATCCAGGGAAGCCTTCGCCCCAGGGGCTTTTCCAGCGCATCAGGTGCTCGGGTGGTGCATTTTTCCAAAGTGCGAAGTCTACTTTATTGATCTTTTCGTCCTGGCCGTCCAGTTCGCGGGTGGTTTCCAGCAGTTCGTCGATCTTGCGGCCGGACAGTTTGCCATATGGATAATGTTCTGCATACTTTTTGACATCGAAGTAAACAGAGCCGTTCTTTTCATACGCATAACCTTTGGCCATAATGTCTTCGATCATAGAGATTTGCTCAATGACATGCCCGGTGGCAGTAGGTTCGATACTCGGCGACTGGCAATTGAACAGGCGCATGCCCCAGTGGAACAATTCGGTGTATTTGTGCACCAGTTCCATCGGCTCCAGCTTTTCCAGCAATGCTTTACCGGCAATCTTGTCTTCCGCTTCACGTCCTTCTTCCTCAAAATGCCCGGCATCGGTAATGTTGCGTACATAGCGCACTTTATAGCCCAGGTGCTGCAGGTAACGGTTTACGACATCAAAAGTGATGTAGGGGCGGGCATGGCCCAGGTGCGACTCTCCGGATACGGTGGGACCGCATACATAAAGACCGACATGACCGGGAGTAATGGATGCGAATTGTTCTTTTTGACGGGTGAAGGAATTATAGACGTGCAATGCTGACATGGGACAAAGATAATAATATTGGAGCTAGATTAAAGGTAAGGGTCAGGCATGGTACACGCGTGAACCGCTGATCAGCCCATTGCTGATTTCCAGCACTTCCGCAATCATCATATCGGCTTCGCCTTCCACGGTGCGGAGATATTCCATAATGACGCGTACTTCATTGGCGGTAAAACTGGTCGGGGTATACTGCAGGCTAGGCAGGCGGTCGAAAGAATCCTGCCACCAGGCGCGCAAAGCAGCTTTACCTTTTACCCAACCCCCGGTCTCCGGTTGCCGGACTTTCAGTTTAGGGCTGAAATGGGCCGCATCTTCGGCATACAGGGCCAGCAGGTCCTCCAGGTGGTGGCGGTAAAACGCATCGAACCATTGTTCGGCGATGCGGGTGTTGTGTTCGTATGTGGTCATGTTTATCTTTGAATCGTGTAGTAATGCTGAAAAATAATATTAGGAAACAAAATCCGCTTCAGTAAACGAAATGTCATCCCGCAGGGACCTGTCTTGGCTTTATTTAGAGATTCCTCGTTCCTCGGAATGACAGGGTGTGGGTTTAAACAGATAATATACTCCTGAATGCTCCTGGAGGATAGATTTCCATTAGTATAGGTTTGTCATCCCGACGCAGGAGGGATCTAAAGATTACCCCATTAAAGCTTCTTCCATATTAAATCTGCCTGTCAGCAGGGGTAGCTCCACTTCACTTCTTCCGGATGAGAAAGAACTTTACTCAACAATATGCTTCTGATCCACGATATAAATCATCATCGCCATGGCCGCAGCGCCCAGTTTGAGCTCCCGGTGATTCACCGCTTCAAACACATCAGCGTCTGTATGGTGCAGGTCGAAATAGCGTTGGGAGTCAGGTAATAACTCACCGATTACCACACCTTGTTTTTTCAAAGGGCTGACATCGGCTCCTCCTCCGTCTTCGTCGAAATTGTATATCCCATACGGTAAAAACAGCGGGGCATATTTTTTGAATTTATCCCTTTGCTTTTTGTCCATTGTGGTTTCGATACCCCGGGGTGCAAAGCCGCCGGCATCACTTTCCAGTGCAAAAATATGGTGCTCCTTCCTGGCTTTGGCAGAATCTGCATAGGCCACTCCGCCTTTGAGACCGTTCTCCTCATTCATAAACAATACCGCGCGGATCGTATGCTTAGGCCGTATGCCCAACTGTTTGAAGGTACGCAGCACTTCAATAGACTGCACACAGCCTGCTCCGTCGTCGTGAGCGCCTTCACCT
>DATJDO010000405.1:0-3311 GCA_035497375.1 Chitinophagaceae bacterium
CCGCATCGGAACCTGATCCTGTTCATTACCTTTGTGGTGATCTTACTGACCCTTTCCGTACAGGGGCTGACCTTACCCTACTTTATCCGGCGCAGCCGCGCATTCGACACTATTGCCCATGAAGAAGCAGAAGAATCAACCCGGCACAAGATGAAGCAAGACCTGAAGCACCACACACTCCAATTCCTGAAAAATAAATCCGAAGGGGAACTGAAAGGCCATGCCGGTATGGAGAAAATCCTGAAGCACTGGGAAGAAAAAACAAACGCAGCAGACGACAGCGGGATGAATGACAAGACAAAAGCAATTCTATATGAATTGCTCGAAAGCCAGCGTCAATACCTATCAGCGCTCAACAAAGAGGCTTCTGTCAATGAAGAAATCATCCGCCAGCAATTGTACCAGATCGACCTGGAAGAAGAACGCCTTAAAGTCATCTAAGCCTTGCATCTGCAGGTTTAATGTTTATTTTCGCATGTAAATCAATAAGCGCATGGCTACTGATCAACAATTTGTAGACTTTTTACTGGGACAAATCGAACAGGCGGGTGAAATAAGCGCTAAAAAAATGTTTGGTGAATATGGCATCTATGCAGATGGAAAAATATTTGGCCTGATTTGCGACAACAAACTATTTCTGAAACCAACCGTTGCGGGCCGTGCATTTATCGGCGAACCACAGGAAGCCCCCGCCTACCCGGGCGCCAAACCCAGCTTCCTGATCGAAGAAAAGATCGAAGACCGTAAATGGTTAAGTGAGCTGATCAGGATCACAGTAAAAGAACTGCCGGCCCCTAAACCAAAAAAGACAAAATAGGTTTCCAAATCAAAGTTTATATTTTGACTGACACCATGAAAAAATTTCCGGGATACAGGCCAGCAACCATTGCCGCGCTCTTAATATTATCTCTTTTGACGGGCAGCTGTGAAGGGTACAATTGTGCCTCAGGTTTTGTACAAGACAGCTCCAGCCAATCTCCCCTGGACAGTGTACTGGTTGAAGTCACCAGCGGCACCAGTAGTGTTTATACAGATACCAGCGGAAAATTTGAAGCCTGTAACCGTATGGCCTCTTGTGTACCGCGCTGCAAAGACATTACCGTCCGCTTTTCCAAAAATGGCTACCAGACCATTACCCTGACCAACCCAAAACCGGAAAGCGTGATATTATTGCACCAGTAAGCAGAAACAGACGACACACTGCTTTTCCGGCACATTCCTTTTGTAAGACAACGCCCTTTCGCCCTACCTTATTGTGCTCAGAAAAATATAGTACAGAAGCCGTCTTTTGCTCCATCATAGCAGATACTTTTGGTTGTACAAACCAACAAAAAAAGCAGGAATGAGCAATTATCTTGTGCACTTAAAGCAGGCTGACAGTAGCGGCATCTCTACTGCAGGCGGTAAAGCGGCTAACCTGGCAGAGCTCTGCAAAATAGCAGACATACGTATTCCGGATGGATTTTGCATCAACACTACGGCATTTGTACAGGTGCTGAACCGGCTACCGAAAATCCATGAATTATTGGACCAACTGGCCCTTCTGCAACTTACAGACAGGAAAGATATTGCCCGACTGAGTGTCGCAATCCGACAGACGATAGAAGAGGCAACCATACCTGCGGACCTGGCTGCAATAATAGCGGCGCACGTCGATCCGCAAAAAACATATGCCATACGGTCCAGCGCTACCGCCGAAGACCTTCCTTCCGCTTCATTCGCCGGACAGCAGGATAGCTACCTGAACATCCGGGGCAAGGCACCGGTACTGGAGCATATCAGCAAATGCTGGGCTTCATTGTTTACCGAACGCGCTATCCTGTACCGCATCCAAAACGGGTTTGACCACCGTAAAGTTTATGTAGCCGTTATCGTGCAGGAAATGGTCTTTCCGCAGGCGGCCGGCATCTTGTTTACCGCAGACCCGAGGACAGGAAACAGGAAACACGCCATTATAGATGCAGGTTTCGGGCTTGGAGAGGCACTGGTTTCAGGCATTGTATCCGCAGATCAATACACCGTGGAAGACAGCACAATTGTGCGTAAAACGATCGCCGAAAAAAAGCAACAGATGGTGGTCGCGCCCAATGGAGGCACGGAAATACAGGCACTGGATTCCTTGCAGCAAAGACAACAGGTACTCACATCAGCACAAATCCTGGAGCTCGAAAAGCTGGGCCGACGGATAGAAGCGCATTTCGGCACCCCGCAAGATATAGAGTGGTGCCTGGCCGACGGCTTGCTGTATATCCTGCAGAGCAGGCCCATCACGACACTCTTCCCCCTACCGGAAGAGCAGGACAATGAACTGCATATTTATATTTCTGTCGGGCACAACCAGGTAATGACCGACGCTATGAAGCCCCTGGGCCTGTCCTTTTTCCTAATGACAACCCGGGCACCAATGAAAACAGCCGGTGGGCGGCTATTTATCGATGTTGCCTGGACGCTCACTACCGCTGAAGGCAGAAAGCGCCTGATTGAAGGTTTTGGTAAAACCGACCACCTCATCAGGGATGCGCTGGAGCAGGCAGCAGAAAGCATCCCCTTAATGGCCACAGACGACAAATCGCCATCCGTAACCAGCATAGCTCCCGCACCTTCCTGCCCGGAAGACCCGGACATCGTAGAAGAGCTGATCCGTAAAAATGAGGCATCTGTTGCATCGCTGAAACAGGAAATTCGCAGTAAATCCGGCCTGGATGTTTTTAATTACATACAGGAAGACCTCGAAGAATTGAAACGTATTTCCTTCGATCCGCAAAGTACTGCATTAATTATGGCCTCGATGAATGCAGCGCTATGGCTCAATGAAAAAATACAGGACTGGCTGGGCGAAAAAAATGTAGCCGATATACTGGCGCAATCCGTACCGCATAACATTACCGCGCAAATGGGACTGGACCTGATGGATGTTGCTGACCGCATACGCCCTTACCCGCAGATCGTTGATTATTTGCAGCAAACAAAAGACGAACATTTCCTTGAGCAACTACCGTGTTATGAAGGTGGTGCTGAGATCAGCAACACCATACTGTCCTTTCTCGACCGCTACGGTATACGTGGTACCGGGGAGATCGATATCAGCCGGCCCCGCTGGGCTGAAAAACCATTGACACTTATTCCGGCCCTGCTCAGTAACATCAGCATCTTTGCACCCGGAGAAAGCAGGCGAAAATTTGAACAGGGTTTGCAGGAAGCATTGCAAAAGGAAACTACAGTACTACAACGCCTGCAGCAATTGCCGGATGGGGCACAAAAAGCCCAGGAGGCCCAACAAATGATTGGCCAATTGCGCCGCTTCAGCGGAT
>DATJDO010000406.1:0-5226 GCA_035497375.1 Chitinophagaceae bacterium
GTGAGATTTTCTTTACCTCCGGTGGTACCGAGAGCAGCAACACGGCTATTTATGCCGCCGTACGCGACCTGGGCTGCCAGCACATCATTACCTCCTGCCTGGAGCATCATGCTACGATGCATTGCTCCGAAGAGGTTGCCAAAGAGCGCAATATACCCCTCAGCCTGGTGAATCTGAAAGAGAATGGCCACATTGACCTCGAACATCTTGAAAAATTGCTGAGTTCCCATACCGAAAAATCTCTGGTGACGCTGATGCATGCCAACAACGAGATCGGAAATTTGCTGAATGTAGCAGCCGTGGGCGAACTGTGTGAAAAGTACGGTGCTGTGTTCCATTGCGATATGGTGCAAACCATCGGGCATTACCCTGTTACCCTGCCGGCGCTGAAAGTGCATTTTGCCAGTGCTGCAGGTCACAAATTTCACGGCCCCAAAGGCGTAGGCGTACTATATGTGAATGCCAATATGCAAATCAAACCCATGATCAACGGTGGGGCGCAGGAACGCAATATGCGTGCGGGTACAGAAAATATGTATGGTATCGTGGGCTTTGCCAAAGCGCTGGACCTGGCTATGGCAAAGCACGAACAGGACAGTACCTACATTATGGACCTGAAGACCTATATGCACCAGCAACTGAAAGCCTGCTTTCCGCAGATCATTACCAACGGGGATACCTTTGGTGAATGCCTGTATACGGTGCTGAATGTCTCTTTTCCCAAAACAGAAAAGTCAGAACTACTACTGTTTAACCTGGATATGGCTGGTATCTGTGTGAGCGGCGGTAGCGCCTGTTCCAGCGGGTCTACATCCGTCAGTCATGTCATCAAAGCACTCTATAACGGACAATCGGCCCAGATGATCCCGATACGCTTCTCGTTCAGCAAACACAATACAAAAGAAGAGGTTGACCTTGTCATCGAAAAGCTGAAAGAGCTGGTATAAAAAAAATCCCTACCCGGCCGGGTAGGGAACAAGCTATAGTTATGTTTTGTACTCAGTTATTTTTGAAGGGTGCGATTAGCATAAATTCAGGAATACCGACCTGCATCATCTTCTTGGTAAACAGGTCTTCCATCATGTAAGTGCCGTACATTTTACCCATATCGCTGCTTAGGTTGCAGGAAGAGATGTATTGGTAACTTTCTCCCGGGGCTATAGTGGGCTGCTGCCCTACCACGCCTTCTCCTTCTACTTCACGTACATCGCCATTACTGTCTATGATATGCCAATGGCGGCGCATCAGTTTTACGGGGACGCTGCCCAGGTTTTCGATCGTGATGCGGTACGCAAAAAGGTACTCGGAATGAATGGGTTTGCTTTGTGCGGGCTGGTAAAATGTTTCAACCACTATATTCACATCGTTTGTTACTTTATGTACCATATGGTTGTTGGGTTTTTGTAAATGTATGGAATAAAATTATTGTCGAAATGCTAAATAAATTCCTGTAACATACTGGCAACCAGATCGTGTTCATAGCCTTTTTGCGTCAGATAACGCTGTAGTTTCGCCCGCCGTGTAAAGACGTTGGTATCCTTCCGGATATCGGGCATTTTCTTTTCTGTCAGCCTGCGCAGGGTTTCCAGGTATTCCTCTTCATCAATTTCTTCCAGTGCTTTCCGGATACAATAGTCTGAAATCTGGTCCTGTTTCAGTTCATATACGATCTTGCGCCGCCCCCAGTTTTTGATCCGGAACCTACCCCTGGCAAAGGAACGCGCGTAACGCTCTTCATCCAGCAGTTTTTGTTCGATCAGCTCGACCATGAGCTCGTCTACTTCATCCCTGCGTGCCCCGCTTTCATACAGCTTATTCCGTACTTCTTTCTGGCAGCGGTCCTGGTACTGACAATAACGGGTGATCATAGTACGCAAATCCATGTTCCTCAAAGTTTACTCAAAAATAAGACCGCACATTGTACTAACGTGCGGTCTTATTTTTTTATTGAATAGCAAAAATCTATCGGCTCATTTCCGCAAAGTATTTGTGGAAGTAGGGGATGGTTTCTATGCCTTTGTAATAGTTGGCCACATCGTATTTTTCATTCGGTGAGTGGATGTTGTCATTATCCAGCCCGAAGCCCATCAATACGGTTTTAAGGCCCAGGGTGCGCTCAAACAAGGCGATGATGGGTATGCTGCCTCCACCCCGTGTCGGGATAGGGTCTTTGCCGAAGGCTGTCTGTATTGCTTTGGCTGCAGCTTTGTAGGCCACGGAGTCTGTGGGGGTCACCACCGGCTCGCCGCCATGGTGCGCATTTACTTTTACCGTTACATACTCCGGTGCGATGCTTTCAAAGTGCTTTTGGAAGAGGGCAGAAATCTCTTCTGAGCTCTGGTGCGGTACCAGGCGCATGGATATTTTCGCATTTGCCTTGGAAGGCAGTACCGTTTTCGCACCTTCGCCGGTATAGCCGCCCCAGATACCGTTTACATCCAATGTCGGACGGGTGCCGGTGCGTTCCAGCGTGCTGTATCCTTTCTCACCCCATACCGTTTTAATGCCCAGTTCGTCCTGGTATTCTTTCAGATCGAAGGGGGCGTTATTCAGTGCTTTTTTATCGGCATCGCTCAGCTCATCCACTTTATCGTAGAAGGCAGGGATAGTAATATGGTTGTTTTCGTCGTGCAGCGAAGCGATCATTTTGCACAGGATATTGATCGGGTTTGCCACGGCTCCGCCGTACACTCCACTGTGCAGGTCGCGGTTTGGCCCGGTTACTTCTACTTCCATATAGGCCAGCCCCCTTAGTCCCGTTTCCAGGCTGGGGTGTTCCATGCTGATCATAGATGTGTCGGATACCAGTACGATATCTGCTTTCAGTTTTTCTGTATTGTTTTCGAGGAAGATACCCAGGTTGGAGGAGCCTACTTCTTCTTCGCCTTCAATCATGAATTTTACATTACAGGCCAGCGTATTGGTTTTAGCCATTACCTCAAAGGCTTTCACATGCATGAACATTTGGCCTTTATCATCGCAGGCGCCTCGGGCAAATATTTTACCGTCTTTGATCACCGGTTCGAATGGACCGCTGTCCCAGAGTTCGAGCGGATCGGCAGGTTGCACGTCGTAGTGGCCGTAGACCAGTACCGTCGGGAGCGCGGTATCAATTATTTTTTCTCCGTACACGATCGGATGCCCCGCTGTGGGACACACTTCCGCTTTATCTACTCCTGCCTGCAGCAGGCTTTCCTTCACGGCTTCTGCGCATTTGGCCACATCGCCTTTGTATTTGCTGTCGGCACTTACGGAGGGTATGCGCAGCAGGGCCAGCAATTCTTCTAAAAATCTGTCTTTATTTTCCGACAGGTAATTGTTCCACTCTTGCATTGGACTTGTATTGTTTTATCTGTGTTCTAAGCTCTTTTGGAAACGATTTCCATCGTTTTGATTTCTTTGCCGTCTTTGGTGACGATGAATATTTCCAGCACATGATTGTTCGGATCTTTCATGGTCAGCAGCTGGCGGATGTTCACTTTTTCTTTCGTCAGCGGATCCATGGTCGTTCCTTTAAAATCGATGGTATTGGTTTTAGCGTCAAAATCTCCCTCAAGCACCAGGATACCTGTTCCGGTATTGTCGTACCAGGTTTTGACAAATTTCTGTTTCACATTATCGTACCCGTATGTTGCATAAGCCTCATATATTCTGTTATTCATCATACCCCTGAAATCACAGGATAAGAAGCGCCCTTCGCCTCTGGGCATACCCGTGCGGTCCAGTATTGTAACAACAGGCTCACTTTTGCCTGGTGTCATCGGCCATATTTTCATTTCCTCGCGCCAGTGGCCGGCCCATTCCATAAAGTAATGGTGCATAGGCCCTATCAGGCTGGCCTGCTCTGTGGCTCTGCGTTGGTTCGGATCTTCGCCGGGTGTGGGGGAAACAGGGCTAAGTGCTTGTTCCTTGTCAGCAGATTTGGTGTTTTGTTTTTTCGATTTTTGAGCAAAAGTGGGTAGAGACAGGGCTGTTACTGCAAAAACCAGGAGTATTTTTCTCATAATTTAGGTTTTCTTTTTATAGGAAAAGAATGCCTCAAATATAAGCTTATTACAACATTCCGGTTCAAGAATACCGGCTTATTATTTTTTCCGGTATAAAATCAAAATTGAAATGATGGAATTGGATTTTCAATACTATTTTCGCTCTTTCAATTTTTCAGGAACATGATAGATGTACTATTAGGCCTTCAGTGGGGTGATGAAGGTAAGGGCAAGATTGTCGATTATCTTGCCGCCAATTATGACATAATTGCCCGCTTCCAGGGAGGCCCTAATGCTGGCCATACCTTGTATGTGGATGGTCAGAAAGTTGTATTGCGCACCATTCCTTCGGGTGTTTTTCAGGCTCATTGCCTCAATCTGATCGGCAATGGGGTAGTCATAGACCCGGTATCGCTGAAAGCGGAGCTGAGCCAGCTGATACAGATTCGCCCGGATGTGCCTGGACGTTTGTTCCTGTCACAAAAAGCACATCTTATTTTACCTACGCACCGTGCACTTGATGCCGCATCGGAGGCTGCGAAGGGGGCAGATAAGATCGGCTCTACCCTAAAAGGTATAGGGCCTGCGTATATGGATAAAACAGGAAGGAATGGCCTGAGAGTAGGGGATATACTGAGCGGCGACTTTAATAAAAAATATGATCAGCTGAAACAGAAACATCTGGCCATGCTGAAGCAGTACGATTATGAAGCAGACTGGAAAGAATGGGAAGCTGAATTTTTTGATGCGATCGCCTATATGCGTGATCTGCAGATTGTCAATGCAGAATACTGGCTGGATAAGCAGTTGAAGGCGGGTAAGAAAATATTGGCAGAAGGTGCGCAGGGCAGTATGCTGGACATCGACTATGGTACTTATCCCTTTGTCACTTCATCCAATACCATAGCTTCAGGTGTGTGTAACGGCCTGGGTGTAGCACCTTCCCGTATTGGCGAAGTGTATGGTATTTCCAAAGCTTATTGTACCCGTGTAGGTAGTGGACCTTTCCCTACCGAACTGGATAATGAAACCGGAGAAGCGCTGCGTAAGGCAGGCAACGAATTTGGAGCCGTTACCGGGCGTTCCCGTCGTTGTGGCTGGATAGACCTAGTAGCGCTTCGCTACACGGTGATGCTGAGCGGCGTAACCAAGATCATCCTGACAAAGGCTGATGTGCTGGATGGCTTTGCTGAACTGAATGCCGGTGTGGCGTATATGATCGACGGAAAGAGAACGGAAG
>DATJDO010000407.1:0-3534 GCA_035497375.1 Chitinophagaceae bacterium
CCATGCTGTTGGCCATCAGCGTATTCCGTACTTCCGGTTGCATGGATTTTATCGTGAACGGTATTGCGACTATTGTATCTGCTTTTGGCATGAATACGGATTTTGTACCCACCATACCGATAGGCCTGATGAAACCCCTGAGCGGAAGTGGTGCACGGGGCCTGATGGTAGATGTGATCACCAAATACGGTGTGGATTCCTTCCAGGGAAAACTGGCAGCTGTACTGCAGGGCACTACAGAAACAACCTTTTATGTACTGGCGGTGTATTTTGGCAGTGTGGATATCAAAAATTCGCGCCATGCACTTATTTGTGGCCTCATCGCAGACCTTGCCGGCTTTACGGCAGCCATCTGCATTGCCTATGCTTTTTTTCATTAACAAGACACCTAAAATTTGCTGCCTGAAAACGGATATCTTATAATAACTTTGCCCGGCAAAAAACACTACAAATGAAATTTTTTATCGATACGGCCAACCTGGCACAAATCAAAGAAGCAAACGACCTGGGTATCCTGGACGGTGTTACTACGAACCCTACGCTGATGGCGAAAGAAGGTATTTCCGGTACGGAAAACATCATGAACCATTACCGCGCGATCTGCGATATCGTTGAGGGGCCGGTGAGCGCAGAAGTATTGTCTGTAAATTTTGACGATATCATCGCTGAAGGAAAAAAGCTGGCGGCCATCCACAGCAACATCGTAGTGAAAGTACCGATGATCAAAGACGGTGTAAAGGCCATCAAATGGTTTACCGATAACGGTATCCAGACCAATTGCACCCTGGTCTTTTCTGCAGGGCAAGCCATACTCGCTGCCAAAGCGGGTGCCACTTTTGTTTCCCCGTTTATCGGCCGTATTGATGACAGCAGCTGGGACGGTGTACAACTGATCGAACAAATCGTCAATGTATACAATACACAAGGTTTTATGACCGAAGTACTGGCGGCGTCCATCCGCAATCCGCTGCATATCGTACGCTGTGCAGAAGCCGGTGCTGATGTCTGCACTTGCCCCCTGTCTTCTATCCTTGGCCTGCTGAAGCATCCGCTGACCGACCTGGGCCTGGAGCAATTCCTGAAAGATGCAGTATCTCTGAAATAATGGCAACTGATTAATATCTTTGAAAAACCACTCTTAGCGGGTGGTTTTTTTATGTTTACATTCTCCCCTGTTTATCCTTAAACGCTGTTCATGACTATTTGAGGTATTAAGATCATTAGGACGCATCACTATTCATTAAACATTATTCATTAACCACTACAGATCAAGGCATGCAAAACCGACTCGAAACGCCAGAATCTTCCCACTGGAACAGTCCTTTACTAAATGACCTGGCTTTTATCAAAAAGCACCTGCGCTACCCCATTAATAAGCGCACTGTATGGCCGTTACTATGGATTATCAGTTCATTTAGCATCGTTATCCTGTTAGGCTCTATCGTTTTCATAAGTAGTTCGGCCAGCCACAGGAAAATTGAATTTTCAATAAACGGATTACTGCCCTTTTTTGTTATAGGCCTTGTGTTTTTTGTCATGGGCATTTCTATCTACAGGCGAATGCAGAGCTTTCGGTTTATCAGCATTGCCTGCAATTTTATAGTAAGCGATAATATTAAGCTCATCCGCCGGTTTTTAGAAAAACAGAACATTGCCTATTATCACAACCCGGACGCACCGGAAGTGTTTCAGATTTCGAGCCGGATATTAGATCCGCAATTTGCGCAACGGGAAATCATGGTCTTCATTGCGGACGACAACCGGATATTGCTGAACAGCCATTTCACTTCTCAAAACGGAGATCGGGGCATGAAGGAGATAGCAACCGGCGCACACAAGAAAATGGCTGCTGACCTCAGGAAATGGCTGAAAGAAAACGATAAAGACTTTGCACATCAGTTCAGCCGGAAAATCACCGGCAACTGATACCAGACTTTTACCGCCTTACCATTGTTGCGCCCGGGCTTCCAGCGGGGCATTCCGCTGACCACCCTGACAGACTCCTCTTCGGAACCAAACCCGAATCCCCGTATCGTCATCACGTTGGAAACGGAACCGTCTTCATTGACCACAAACTTCACCTGTACTTTACCCTGCTGACGGGCATTTACGGCCTGATCCGGATACCGGATATTGTTGCTCAGGTATTTCATCAATGCTGCTTCGCCTCCGGGAAACTCCGGCATCTGCTCTACAAATACCGGTATCTCTGCAGTTGTATTTTTCACTATACCTTCCACCTCTCCCCTCCCGCCATTAGGATCGCCTTTCCTGATCTCCAGCGATTCGTCGCCGATCTCAGAACCGGAGACTTTCATAGTACCGGCAACTGCTTCTTTCAGCTCCTCCTGCGTGGCCAGCATTTCGTGCTGCTGTACCGTCTTATCATCTACGATTTCCGGCGGGATAAAGAGTTCTGTTTTCAGATCTGCGGCTTTCGGAGGTGCGGGAGGTTCTATGGGTTGTTTAGGAATATCCAGTTCAGGATTTACCAGCGTAACCACAGCGATCGTTTTGTCCAAAGGCAATACAGGTAGCGGTTTGGCCCGATTGCTCCAGACTGTGTAGCCGGTCAGTAGTAAGCTAAGGGAGAAAATATAAAGCCCTGCCTTTTTCATGCGTTGCAGGTAAGTACTGCGCAGTTCATAGCTTCCATAAGCTTTATTCCGTCCGTAAAAGACAAGGTCAAGATAGCTGCATTGCAGCAGGAGTTTGCTTTCCATGATCTGTATGTTTTGTACATAAAAGACCATGCTGCTTGCAAAATTCCATAAGGATGGAAAAGATTATTTTTCGCTCTTGTCTTTAGGCTGGCAGATAAATACCTCTTTCATATAGAATGGCACAGCGGCAGCCACATCGGCAAAATGCTGCAGGGCAAGACTCCTGGCAGCCCAGCCGGCCCAGAGTGAACAATCAATCTGCGGGACAATCAGTACCCGTTCACCAAATACTTCCCCAGCCTGCTGATCGCCTGTAAGGCAGGCTGATGTAACAGAGAGTTCGTCTATCAGCGATTTGATCGTTTCAGTAGTACCATGCACGGGCTGATGGATGATGTTCATTTCCGCATCATAGGCGGCATAGAAAAACTCTCCCGGGCGGGCACCAATCAGTACGGCGTACTGCCAGAAATCATCATTGACGCGCATCAGTTGCTGTGCAAGCAGCTCCAGTTTGTGGTGCAGGATCAATGGCTTATTCAGTGCATAGGCTAAACCTTTTGCAGCAGCCATACCGATACGAAGGCCTGTGTATGAACCAGGGCCGGAACACACCGCTATCGCATTGAGGTCCGCAAGCTGGATATTGGTTTCCTTGCAGAGTTGCTCGATTAGCGGGTTGATCACAGCGGCCTGGCTCTGTCGTTCCTCATGCTGTAAAGCCTGTACCAACTCTGCATCTCTTACCAACCCAACGGTGCATGTATCTGCCGAAGTATCGATCAATAAAATCTGTTCCATATGCCGGGCAAAGTTAGCGGTAGCGCGTACATTTGTACTATGGACAAGAAAATAATTCGCACCGAGCACG
>DATJDO010000408.1:0-2334 GCA_035497375.1 Chitinophagaceae bacterium
GTTATAAAGTCAAACCTCAATATTATGGATGGTTTTTGGGGATCAATGTTTCAGGATATCAACACGGCGAATGGCATTTTAGAATATATAGGATCTGCCAGCATATCTGCAACTGATAAAACTCAGATAACTGCTACAGCAAAATTTTTCCGGGGATTTTGCTATTATTATCTGGTTACTTCGTTTGGCGCTGTTCCTCTTCACACCACCTTTCAAACATCGGCTTCTACTGCCGATGCGCCAGCGCCTTTAGCTGATGTGTATGCTCAGATCATTAAAGACCTGACTGAGGCCGCTGCTGATCTGTCTAACAGTGTGCCTACTTCTCAGGGCAAACCTGTAACCAAACCCGTTGCCCTATTCCTGCTGGCAAAAACCTATCTCTGGAAGGGCTGGTCTTCTGTAGGAACGCCGGCTGATTTTACGCAAGCGTATACCATTGCAAAGAGTGTGATCGACGATAAGGCTACTTATAACCTGGACCTTCTTCCTTATTTCCCTGATGTTTTCAGAGAAGGGCAAGAATACAGCAAGGAAATTTTAATGGTTATTGATCATACGAGAGATCAGAAGTTTGGTGAAAATAATGCTCCCGGAACAGGAGCGGGCGGGCCCGGTGCCAACCATTCTAACTTCATGTGGCGTCCTAATTATCCAACTCTTAATGCCAACTATCCTTCCACAGGTGGTGCCAGCGTTACCGTAAGGGATATAAGAAATGGTCGTCCTTTTCAGCGTATCAGGCCCAATACAAAATATATAATAGATGTTGCTTTCGCCAATAGGGCAACAGATTCCCGCTATGATGGAACTTTCCAGACAGTATGGCTTTCTAACAGCACACAAATGGCTGCGGCCGGAACTACAGGGGCTTCTACTCCCCGCGGCACATTAATTAACGCAGTTGATACTGCAATCTGGATGAGAGACAGGGTAGTAACGACTGCAGAGAGGAACGCATTCAAAGGGATCATGTTTGAGCCGGAGCATTTACCAGGTGCTACTGTACCTTTTACACCAAGTTTTTTCCCAAGTGTAAGAAAATTTGATGATTCCACCAGGGTAGACCTGAACGACTATTCAGACCGGCCATATATTTTGTTCCGCTTTGCTGAATTGTACCTGATTGCGGCGGAGGCTGCAATTAAAGGTGGAGCAACACCTGCAGATGCTGCTGCAATGATCAATGTGCTTAGAACAAGAGCAGCACGAAAAGCAAATCAAACACAGGCAGAATATGATGCGGCTGTAATAGCCCAGCAAGTTACAGCAGCTCAGATGGATATTGATTTCCTTCTGGACGAACGAAGCCGCGAACTGTTTGCGGAAGATACCAGATGGTGGGATCTTTCCCGAACAAAAAAGCTTGTTGATCGGGTGAAGTTGTACAATTCAGAGGGAGCGACAGGTGTACAGGACTATAATAGGTTAAGGCCAATCCCGCAATCACAAATAGACCGTGTTACCGAAGGACCTAAATACCCGCAAAATCCGGGATACGAATAGTAGTCTCTCACAAACGATTTTCTATGAACAAACTGTAAGGGAGGATGTTAGGCATCCTCCCTTTATTTTAATAATTACCAAAAAGAACAGTCTCATTATATTTTGTCAGAAATAATACCGGAGAAAATGCTGCCAAGATTATTGTGAGTGATATTCTTCCACAGCTAATTCAAAATGCAGAACAACAGCGCTGCCGGAACAATCAACTTCCGAAACGTTTTTAATGCCTGGCAAAGAAGATTGCGCACTACCTGGTAATTGATCTGCATGATCTCGCTGATCTCTTCATAGCTCAACCCTTTGTAAATCCTGAGATAAATAATTTCCTTTTGACGTGCAGGTAATTGGTTAATGGCTTCAACAATCTTCTTTAGTTTTCCTTCATCCTCTTCTTTGCTGATCAAAAAGTTTTCATGGCTTAATTCAAAGGGTTCATTGGAATTAAGGTCGCTATCAGGCATCAGTTTTTTATTTCGAAAGGACTTGTACAATTTATACTTCAAAGCCTGCAGTAAATAAGCTCTTACTGATTGTATGGGCTGACTGGATTTTTTTTGCCATAACTCCGTAAAAAGTTCCTGGATAGAATCTTCAAGAGTTGATTTATCTGAACAGATCTTGCTGCCGTATTGGTAAAGCAGAGAATAATAGCGTTTGAATAAGAAACCCAGGGCTTCTTTATTACCCTGCACAAATGAATCCCACAATTCGATATCAGTCAAAGAAGAAAGCAATCGTTCGGAGTTTTGCAGAAAGATAATGCCAAGTTAGTAAAACTTAACAGCCTCTTGCAAGAATAATTCAGCAAATAAAAAATTTTTGAAACGG
>DATJDO010000409.1:0-5101 GCA_035497375.1 Chitinophagaceae bacterium
TGAGCCAAAGGACCGTACAGATGAACAGTATTGGCACGGGCGACAATTCCTATTTTTCTGCGTTTGTAACGCCTAAAGCGGCCTGTTACGTGACGAACAACCTGGCCATAGGCCTGAGCCTGCATTTTGGTGTGTCCAACGGAGAATACGGACAGTATGACCCTTTATACGGTTATGGTTATATTACTACCAACCAACGTACATACACCGCGGGCGGATCCGCTTTTGCGCGGTACACCAAATTTATCATTCCTAAATTTGCGTTTTTTACCGAAGGAAGCATTGGCTATATGCATACCAGGGATAAGGCGGAGAACAACTACTATCCTGCTTACACCGCCAGCGAAGGGCGCGGCAACGGTTATAATGTAACCATCACGCCAGGTATCCTGTTTATGCCCACTTCGCGCTTAGGATTTGAAGTGACGTATGGCCGCCTGGGGTATAACTATATGCGGTACAAACAACAGGCTCCGCTTATAGGTCCTGCTATTCCTGCCCCGGTATCCACCGTTTCGGATTTTGGTTTCAATCTTACTTCTTCCACACTCACGCTCGGATTTAACTACTACTTTGGCAACCGGCCGAGGGTGAAGGTTCAGGAAGCAGACGACGAATAGCCTTACCGCAAAATAATAAGGAACAGAGCCGCAACATGATGTGTTGCGGCTTTTTTTGTCCCGGGGAAATCAATAAATGTTCTTAAGAAGATGTTTCGAAAAACAGCATGATGAACTTTTGTGTAGCGAGGTGGAGAACTGATTTTTATATTCAATAATAACCTAAGTTCAGATTTTTATGCGACAATAAATTACATAAATAATCGTTTCTTTCTTTATCGGTCATTATAAAAGAAATTAAAATGAACACACTTTCAAAGTCAATGCTTGCAATGCTGGGTACCCTGGCAGCTTTGCCTGCCCAATCTCAAATTTATAAAGGCGCCACTTTTATTGGTGGCAACCTTGGACTGAAACAGCGCTCCGAACGACCAATTAAGACACAAGATGATAGGAATACGTCTTATTTTTCCGCCTATCTAAATCCAAAGGCTGGCTGGTATCTAACCAATAAGCTGGCTGTTGGGATCAATCTTCATTTTGGTTTTATGAACATTGAAAATAGTAAGCAGAACCCTGTATATAATAAGCAAAACAGCTACACAAGTGGAGGTTCTGTTTTTATACGGTACACCCAGTTCATTATTCCTAAATTAGCTTTTTTTACCGAAGGTAATATCGGGTATATGCATACCTGGAATAAATCTGAGGAAAAAATTTATGCAACATATCAGGTTGACCGTGTCCGGACAAACAATTTTGCTGTGGCTATAGTTCCGGGAATTATATTTATGGCTACCCCGAGCTTAGGATTTGAAGCATCGTATGGTAGTGTCTTCTATAGTTATAGAAGAAATGACGTTGAGAAACAAAGGACGCAAAGCCTATCTGCACCCTCCATGAATATTTCAGAGTTTGGATTCGATTTATCATCTTCAACACTCAGCATAGGGTTTAATTACTATTTTGGCAACCGGCCCCGCGTGAAGGTTGAAGTGTCTGATGAGGACTAGTGTTCTGGTACACACACTGAAATTATGGACAAGCTGCACCTGAACCACAACGTGGCAGTTCAAAGCGCTCTAAGTCAAACGGGACAAGACTTTGAACCCGTAGTAAAAACTTTGAGGCCTTTGCGGTTTTCTGTATCAGCTGTTGTTGCATTGTGTATATCCTGACGACGCCGGGTTTTTGATACATCCTGTTAAGAAACTCCTTCCTGCAAACCAAAAGGGGCGCCGATCCGTTACTTAAGTATAAAACACGTAATCATGAAGTCCCGTTTAAAATTTTTTCCCGTATTCCTGTTGTTGCTTGCCGCAACAGCGGGTACTGCGCAAACGCAGAATCCGTACTATTCCCGTACCGATACTAAAAAACTGAAGCTGAGCGATGCAGAATGGAAAAAGGTACTGACCAAAGATGTGTATTACATTGCGCGGCAAGAGGGTACAGAGCGCGCTTTTACCGGTCCTTACCACGACAACCATGATGCCGGCACCTATTACTGCAAAGCCTGCGGTAACCTGCTGTTTCAAAGCAGCACCAAGTTTGAAAGCGGGACGGGCTGGCCCAGTTTCTACCAGGCGGCAGGGAAAAGCAGTGTCAAACTGACAACAGATGCCGACGGCTACCGTACCGAAGTATCCTGTGCCCGCTGCGGCGCGCACCTGGGGCATGTGTTTGATGATGGCCCTAAACCTACGGGTAAACGTTATTGTATGAACGGGACCGTGCTGGATTTTGTGGCGGGGAAATAAGGTTGTTTCAGAATTGATCCGTTAATATTGCGCACAATTTCATCCATGAAAAAGGCGCTTCTTTTATTGGCCTGTACACTAACAGTCTTCCTGGTTCCTGCTTTTGCCCAGATCAATAGTTTACGGTTTGATAAAACGAACTGTACCCGTTTTGAGCATGCAGTACACAGAATAACCGTGTTTGATCAGCGTCCGGCAAAGGAGGAGATCATGGGCTGGATGAAAGTAAGGTATACCACAGCACCTATTGTCGCGAAACAAACATTGAAAAAATCCCTGGAGCAGTATTTCCTGGATCTTTCCAAGGGCCTGCCTGCTGATACGGGGTCCGGCTTATTACTGATCCTGCACCGCTTCTACCTGTCAGAACGGGATCAGACGGACAGAACTGCATTTCATTTTGCTGCGGACTATTTTATACCGTTCGACGGTAAGCGTTACCTCTTGCTGGGCAGTGTAGACACCACCATCCGGGCTAAGGTGGCCCACCTGAAAGAATTATCGCTCAATAGCGTGGATAACTGTATCTGTTTCCTCTATGAGGAACTGTTTCAAACTCCTGCAGACAGTACGCGTACCTTCTCCATGGATGAGGCCAGAAATTACCTCAATGAGAAAAAGAACAAAATCCCAGCTTATGGCACCCCTGTGTTACAGGATGGCGTATACCAGGAATGGGATGATTTTTTACGGCAGCATAAGAAAGAAAATGAGGTGCCTGTGCGCCAGGGAAATAAAATCAGGGTGATGCATAAGACCCAGAAAAAGGCTTCTTTTGAATCCGGCTTTGCAAGGGTCTATGTACAGGATGGGATGGCGTACTACAATTTTGAAGGGTTGCTCTACCCCATGGAAAGAATAGACGGTGATTATTTTATCAATGCTCGTGTTGGGGATTCGAATCACGATGCGCTCATGCTTCTTTCTATGGGGGGGGCTGTAATGGGCGCTATAGCAGGTGTTGCTGCACAAAGTCTACAAAAAGAGAATGTTACTTTCCTGGTTGACTACAAAACGGGCCGCCTGTTCAAAGTAAAAGACTCTGAACAGACGGCAATTCATCCGCTGAAAGTAATCCTTTAAAACACCCACTGTATCCCGTCAAAGGTGCCGGAACTCATCAGCAAAAGGCAAGTCGCTTCGCTTTGCACTGCCAGTAAGCTTTGCACCCTTTGTTGCAGGACCTCTTTGTTATCGATGACTTCCAGGTCTTCCCGGTTGAAATAGTGATGTACTTTTTCTTTTTCCAATGCCGGTAATCCTTTCAGCTGTAACGCATGGTGGCTGAAAAACACGATAGACACATCGGCAGCATCCATGCTGTGCGCATATTCTTTCAGGAACTGCTCATTGAGACTGCTGAAGGTATGTAGTTCAAAGCAGGCGATGACACGGCGTAGCGGCATGGCTTCCTTTACTGCATCAAGCGTGGCTTTGAGCTTGGAGGGAGCATGGGCAAAATCGCGGAACACTAACAGGTTTTGTTTTTCTGCAATCTTTTCGAGCCTGCGGGCAGCACCGGTAAAGCTGGCAATCGCTTTGTAAAAATTGCTTGCACTGATGCCCAGCGACAGGCATACTTTGAGCGCTGCACTGAGGTTCAACAGGTTGTGCCTGCCGAATATATTTACTGTTACACTGCCTTCGTCGGTATTCAGCACGGCGCTTGCATCTTCGTAGTGAAAAGGATGCGTGGTATAGGGTTCTGCTTTCAGGTTGCCTGCCGCTACGGCTACTATCCGCTTCACCTCGGAGTCTTCAGCATTGTAGTAGAGTTCCGCTCCGGCTTCCATGCCCTGCAGGTATTGTACAAACTGGCTGCAATAATGCTCATAGGTAGGAAAAACGTTGATGTGATCCCAGGCAATACCGCTCAATACGCTGATGTGGGGGTGATAGAAGAAAATTTTAGGTTTCTTTTCGATCACGGAAGCCGGGTATTCATCGCCTTCCAGGATAATCAGCGGGGCATCACTGAGTTGTACCGACTGTGCAAATCCTTCCAGCTTCGCCCCGACGAGATAGTCAAACTCCATTTTCTCATGGCGCAGCACATGCATGATCATCGAGGTGATGCTTGTTTTGCCATGGCTGCCGGCCACCACTACACGTTTTTTGTTTTTGCTGACTTCATACACATATTCAGGAAAAGAATAGATAGGGATACCCAGTTGCTGCGCGGCCAGGAGTTCGGGATTATCTGCTTTCGCATGCATGCCGAGCACGACCGCATCCAGGTCCGCAGTGATCTTTTCGGGGAACCAACCATTGGTTTCGGGGAGTATACCGGCTGCGGCCAGGTTGGTCCGGGCAGGGTCGTTGATCTCATCGTCGCTTCCTGTAACCTGTTGCCCCTGGCGCTGCAGTGCCAGTGCCAATTGGTGCATTACAGCACCCCCGATAGCAATAAAATGCGTTTTTTTCATCCGTAGATATCTGTTTTTAATTGTCGGATGCCTGCCTGTCGGCAGACTGGGAAACTTCGCATAACGCACATTCCTCTGCATGAGAAAGATTAATCATGCTTCGTTTCATTTTCTGAAATGAATAATTATCTTCGTGCAAAAGTAATCGGCTTTTAACAGAAAAATTTATACATTTACAGCTATGAAAAAGAAATCTTCCCTGCTTAAGGTATTGCCTATCGTTGCTTTCCTTTGTGCATTGCTGGCTACAGCTGCCTGCAATTCCAACAAGAAGTATGGTTGCCCCAATCATCTGAAAAGCAGCTTTTCGATACGTTAAGTATCCCGGCTCTGATAGAATATATTCTTATGGCGT
>DATJDO010000410.1:0-1806 GCA_035497375.1 Chitinophagaceae bacterium
AGGTCCACGAAAGACTCCTGCGACAACTTACGCCAGGCTTCGCCATAGTCATGGTTTTTGCGCAGCATCAGTTCTTGTACAGAAGTGGCCTGTGCTTCATAATATGCTTTGGCCTGTTCTGCGGAGAGGTCGATAGGAGTATCAGCCGGTAAGAAATGCTGGATGAGTGCAATAATGCTGTAATTGACAATACCAACAAACTCATTCTCTATCGGGTCATCTACCAGCTGGGTTTTATTTTCCTGTATCTGGCGGATGCGCCAGGCCTTGATATAAATCTGGTCAACAATAGAAATGGGGCGCAGCACCCTCCATGAGGTACCGTAGTCGGCAGCCTTTCGGGTATAGAGATCTTTGCAGCGGGCGATCACCTGATCGTATTGCACTGTAGTATTGTTCTTAATGGCTGTCATGCTTTGTTGTTGATTTTCGGCTACCTTTATCGCTTCCGTACCGATCATTTTTCAATGGGCTTCAAAAATACACTTTTACCGGTTGCCGCTTTGCTGCAAAGTAAAGGAAACTTACTTGACCTTTCGCAACCCGTAGTGATGGGCATTATCAATGTAAACCCGGATAGCTTTTATGCCGAAAGCAGGAAGCAAAATAGTGATGACGTTTTGAAACAGGCGGAAAAAATGATCCACGAAGGCGCGGCGATCCTGGATATCGGCGGTGCCTCTACCCGGCCCGGGGCTGAAATCATAACGCCTGAAGAAGAACAGAAAAGAATCCTGCCAGCCATTGAAGCCATCAGCAGGCAATTCCCTCAGACCTGGATATCGGTGGACACCTACCACGCCAGTGTGGCAGAAGCTGCAATACAGGCCGGGGCGCACATAGTCAACGACATCAGCGCAGGCAGCTTCGATAAACAGATGCTGCAAACGGTAGCCCGCTTAAAGGTGCCTTACATTGCAATGCACCTGCGTGGGTCGGCAGCGACCATGCACCAGCCCTATCAATATGACAACATTACAATTGAAGTAATCGACGAACTCCGCAAGGTAAGCGACCGCTGCCAGGCAGCAGGGATTACCGATCTCATCCTGGATCCTGGTTTCGGCTTTGCCAAAAAACCGGAACAAAGCTTCGAATTGCTGAACAATATGGGCCTGCTGCGCCTGCTGGGCAAACCCCTGCTGGCCGGTCTGTCCCGTAAATCGATGATCTACAAAAGCCTGGGCACTGATGCAACACTGGCACTAAATGGCACCACCGCCCTGAATATGGTGGCGCTGCAGCAGGGTGCCCAAATCCTTAGGGTGCATGATGTGCAGCCGGCTGCAGAAGCCATCAAACTCTTCAGTATGCTTTAAGCCAACACTTTCTGTTGAAACAATAATTTTCTACTATCTTTCACCCATGTTTTCATCATTACTGCGCAAAAAATCCATTCACCAGATACAAAAAGACGCTGCTGACGGATTTGGAGACGGAGAATCTTCCGGCCTGCACAGGGTACTCACTGTACGCGATCTTACCTTTTTCGGTATGGCAGCCATCATTGGCGCCGGTATTTTCAGCACCATCGGCTCTGCTTGTTTCAATGGTGGTCCGGCGGTGATCTGGCTGTTCGTTGGCATAGCCGTTACCTGCGGTTTCTCTGCACTTTGTTATGCAGAAATGGCTTCGCGGATTCCCGTGGCCGGCAGCGCTTACACCTACAGCTATACCACTTTCGGTGAATTGATCGCCTGGATCATTGGCTGGGATCTCATTATGGAGTACGCCGTCGGCAACATCACCGTCGCTATTTCCTGGAGCGGCAACCTCAACACCTTCCTGCACCAGATCGGTATAGAC